>JAPLDV010000568.1 GCA_026391235.1 Bacteroidia bacterium
TATCCCGGATCAACTATGGAGCAGTCCCTCGCACAGACCAGCCTGACCCAAGACCTGGCGGGCAGCTTCACCACGCCCAACGGACTATATTACCTTGATTTGGGTTGCGGGGGCGACATGGGGCCGGCAGGAGCCGGTAAATCATTTGTTTTCCATACCGGTCCCCTGGAGCCTGATGATGTAAATATTGCCGGGGCAGGGCCTTCCTACCCCGTTGACTTTGGTTTGCGCTGGATGGATGCTGACGATATTGTGCATGAACTGCATTTTCTCCCGGCACTCACCGGGGAAGCCTATTCTTCCCCGGTTACCCTTCCCGCAGTGACTGCCGACAGCATTACCGCTGTCACAAATACCGGGGCCACCATCTGGGGCAATGTTACCGCAAGCGGGGGCGCATCAGTGACCGGGCGCGGCATTGTATATTCCACATCCGTAAATCCCACCCTTGAAACAGGTGCCAAAATATCAGCAGGAACCGGAACAGGTCCGTTTTCAGCGACACTCACCGGGCTGGCAGGAGGTTCTTATTTCGTAAGGGTTTATGCCACCAACTCCAAAGGAACTGCTTATGCCAACTTCGGAAGGTTTGAAACCAGGTATAACCAGTCAGTTATCTCAATCTGGACTGAAGGTTGGGGATCTGTACTGAAAGGGACCGGGGAAACAAACCCTTACGGTGCCCTGGTTTGGAACGGCATGGAATGGCTGGCACACAACACATGGATACATAAGTACTTTGCTTCAATTCCTTCGGGCAAGCGGTTGAAAGTAATAAGCGCCGTCAAAATAGCAAACAGTTCAACCGGCCAGGTGATTGACACGCTGGGGTACAGGATTACCCGGGGGAGCTATTCCTATTCCGGTGCAGCCAGGGATAGCGGCAGTTACAACTATTCAGCCGTTGCCTATACTATTGAAAACAAGGCTACGGGCAGGCAGGTGGTGCTCCGTTCCCGCGGTACGGGAAACGGGACAGCCGGCGGCTATTTTGATATATACATAGAAGATGAAACCACCTCCGGCAGTTCCGTGACGTCATTCCGGGATGGTCCCAACTGGTTTACCTGGTCAGGACTCACCATGCAGCAGGCACTCGCCCAGACCAGTCCGACCCAGGGACTCACGGGAAGTCTTCCGACAACCGGCGGATGGTATTTCATGGATATTGAAAATGGTGCTGATCTGGGCCCTGCAGGGATTGGTAGATCTTATGTTTTTCATTCCGATTCGCTTCAGTCCGCTGCCAAAACTGCCGGCAATGGTCCTGCCTTCCCGGCGGACTTTGCCATCCGATGGATGGATGCGACAGGGAATGTTCATGAGTTTGATTTTCTGCCGAAACTGGTCAGCCAAACCTATACGGCGCCGTTCGGGGTAACCACCGACAGTATCGCAGCTATCATTACAAACGGGGCAACTGTTTGGGGCAATGTGGTTTCCGGCGGCGGGAACCCGGTAACTGAGCGGGGCATTGTTTATTCCACTACTTCCAACCCAACCACCGGGGCAGGCACAAAAGTAACCGCTGGCACAGGTACCGGCATTTTTTCGGTGAAACTTACAGGTTTGCTGAAAGACAAATTTTACCATGCCAGGGCTTATGCCATCAACACCACCGGTACGGTTTATGGCGACGACAGGAGTTTCATCCCTTATGCTGGTTTTATAGCATACAAAACCGAAGGTATGGGGGCCATCAGCAAGAGTACCGGGGAAACGAACCCGAACGGTGCCCTGGTTTGGGACTGCCGGGAGTGGGTGGCCAACAAAACCTGGGAGCACCGCTACTTAACCGATGGCATTACCGGCGGCCGACTGTTAAACGCTGAAATCATCAATATACCGGCAGGTGAACCTAAACTGGTGTTTGATACGTTGAATTACCTGATAACCAGGGAAAGCTATCCATATGACTATCCTTCGAAAAGCGGCGGGACCTATAAATACACTGCTGTAAGCTATCTGTTGAAAGACACCCTCACCGGCAAACAGGTAGCGCTGCGCTCGCGCGGGACAGGCAACGGTACTGCCAGCGCCTATTTCGATATTTACCTGGACGATGATATGGATAGCTGCAACCCCGGGACGGTTACAGCGTTGCGCGGCGACCCGATGTGGTTCACCTATGCTGGCATTACCCTGCAGCAGGCGCTGGCTCAATCCAGTCCTACTCAGGGGCTCACCGGCAATCTGCCGACAATCGGCGGCTGGTATTTCCTCGATGAAGGCTGTGGCGGGGATGTCGGCCCGGCAGGGTTTGGTAAATCCTATACCTTCCACACCGGGACGATGAATGCCGCCGATGCAAAAACCGCCGACCTGGGTTCATCTTACCCGGTTGACTTCACCTTTCGGCTGGTGGGCACCAGCGGGAACCTGCACGAACTGGCCTTCCTTCCTAAACTCATAAGTGAAACCTATATCCCGGCTACGGGCATCGTCGATAGGGCACAAACAGGGGAAACCGTGCTGAATGTTTACCCGAACCCTTTCAACATAATAACCACCATTGAATGCCAGGTTGCAGAACCTGGCGCGGTGCGCTTGAGTATTTACGATGCAAGGGGAAATGAACTGGCCATCCTTGTCGATGGGTTCAGGGCGGCAGGGAGTTTTCGGATACTTTTTTCGGGCGGGCAACTGCACCTGTCCCCGGGGATCTATTTCTGTGTATTGAAGTCGGAGGATTCCGTTTTGCGTAAAAAGATGATCTATACAGAATAAACTATCACAAAGAACCCGCATTTAAGATAAATATTAAATGCTTTTGCAAAGTTCCTGTAGAGGCGGATGATCATCCGCCTCTACTATTATCATGTGCCTCTGCGTAAATGCTTGAATCCTGATCTTCGGAATTATTATTTCGAATCTAATCTCCTGATTATATATCCGAATAATATACTCACCTTTAAAAACGCATTTCGGGGAAGGGATTTTCTAATGAACATTGACATTCGGACACTTGGCTTTGTGATCTGTTTGGTTGATTTACTTTTGGTTGTGATTTTTATCCTCCAATTCCGGACCAATAAAAATTTCGAGGGACCTGGCTGGTGGGTACTCGGCCTTGTTTCAACTTCGATCGGAATTTTTCTAATGCTTCTCAGGAATTTTATTGAGAACAAACTGCTCAGCATAATCCTTGCCAATATTCTGTTAGTTCTCGGTGGTATTCTGATTTATACAGGAGTCATGAGGTTCCTTGGAAAGAGAGAGAACATAAAAGTGCTCTTGCTGATTATGCTGTTGTTGATCATTGGTCTGGCCGGTTATACCTATGCTCTTGATGATATTAGCATACGGATCGCAATCGTATCGGCAACTTTAGCATTATTATCATTCATGACTGCCCGTGCAATGTTTCTCAATAAAACGGCAGCTATTCGCAATTCTGTGAATTTTTCATGTCTGGTGCTGGCTGGTTTTAGTCTCATTTTCCTCATTCGTGCTGCAGATGCACTGTTTTTTACTTACGTTGATAACCTGTTTTCGCAGGGATGGTTCCAGCTATATGGTTTTATGACAATCCTGATAACTCATGTACTTCTGGTCTTTGGCCTGATTTTTATCCAACTGTGTTACCAGGTGGTGAATAAAGCTCAGGCGGCATTTTTTGGCAAAAAGAGAAGCGATTTACTGGGTAAAAGCGATTATGAGCTGATGCCGGAAGATTCAGCCGAAAACTGCCACCGCACAGATCAAGAAGTACTGGATAGCGGCCAGACTAAAATTAACTGTGAAAAGGTCGGGAATTCGATTTATGAAACCCGCAAATTCCCGGTCCAACTCATCAACGGGAAGATGGGTGTCGGGGCCTTCATCCGCGATATTACAGAAGCCAGGCGGGCCGAAGAGGCATTGACCAGGGAACAGTATCTCATGAATGCCCTTATGAATAATTTGCCGGATCATATCTATTTCAAAGATAAAGAAAGCCGGTTCATCAGAATTAATAAAGCCCATTCGGAATCCTTCGGATTGTGCCGACCTGGGGAGGAGTTAGGTAAAACGGACTTTGATTTCTTTACTGAAGAACATGCCCGACAAGCCTATAAGGATGAACAGACGATTATTCTGTCGGGGAAGCCATTTGTCCAGGAAGAAAGAGAAACCCGGGCAAATCGTCCGGATACCTGGGTTTCAACCATCAAACTTCCTTTGTTGAATCATGAAGGAACTATTATCGGCACATTTGGAATTTCGAGGGATATAACTGAATGGAAGCGGGCTGCAGCGGAAATTGAGTTAAAAAACAAGCAGCTTGAACAGATGAATGCGGAAAAAGATAAACTATTCTCGATAATTGCTCATGATCTGCGCAGTCCGTTCAATGCTTTGCTGGGTTTAACAGGATTAATGACTGATGATTCTGAAATGCTGACTCTTGAGGATATGAGGAAAGCAGCCGGAATTGTGAGAAAGTCAGCCAATTCTCTTAATAATCAGCTGGGAAATCTTCTGGAATGGTCGAGAATTCAGATGAATTTTATTTCGATAAATCCTGTTTTACAGAATTTGAAGTTGGCTGTGGATACAGAATTGGAACTTTTCACAGAAGCTGCCCAGCTGAAACAGATCAGGTTAATCAATTCAATCCCCGAAGCCATTCCTGTTACCGCTGATAATCAAATGCTGCATTCAATCCTGAGAAATCTGATATCCAATGCCATCAAGTTCACAAAACCCGGCGGACAGGTTAGCCTCACGGCAAAACGGCAGACCGATGATTTTGTTGAGATTTCGGTAAGGGATACGGGTATCGGAATGAGCCCGGATATACTTGGCAGGCTATTCATACTGAGTTCGGAGGTCTACCGCAGAGGTACAGAAGGAGAGCCGAGCAGCGGGCTTGGCCTGATCATTTGCAAGGAGTTAGTTGAGAAACAAGGGGGACGGATTTGGACGGAGAGTGGGGAAGGAGTTGGAAGTACGTTCAGGTTTACCATGAAATCGTGAAGCGGAAGATCGTAGAGACGCATAATTGCGTCTGCTGAGTCACGAATGACAAGTGACAAGTGACGGCGATCCTTTCCCGAAAACCGACAACCATCACAACAATCATAACCGACAATCATCAACCGACAACAGTTTCCGGTTATCTTTGCTCCATGAATCTCAAAATCTGCTTAATTTTCCTTGTATCAATAATCAGCAATGCGAACCTGGCGCTTGCTCAATTAGTTAAGGTTGAGGATTTCCCCCCCCGGAGGGCCGATACCATTATTCTCGAACGGAACTGGCGCACACGACACCAGATTATCTTTTCGGAGCTTGAATTTTCCAGGGGTGATACAGTGAACCCGGAAAATCTCAGCCTATCGATGAAAAAAATCTGGAACCTGCAGAATTTTGCCATGGTAGGATACAGGTGGGACTCCTTGGCGGACGGCAGGTCAGCGTTAATCCTGACCACACGCGATGCATTGACTATCAGTCCTATTATATGCGGAAGGTATCAAATGAGTCCTGATTTAACCGGTAAGATTGGACTTGTCGATCGAAATTTTTTAGGCCGGAATATCAAGCTGGAAATGCGCCTTCAGTTGAGCGTATCTGAACCCTGGTATAAGGAAATTAAGGTGACGATACCCCGTCAGTTACTTTGGAAGAATATGTCCGTTGGAGCCGGTTACCGTAAGGGTGCAATGGCTCACAAGTATAATTCAGATCAGTTGTTTATTAATATTGTTAACCCCTTTGATAAAGATTACCAGTTCACTTTCTCACCAGATCTTGAAACCGGATTTTTACGTCATCAGTCATTACCTCCTGACCTTGAACCAGGTGAAGATTTAGCGAAAGTGTATCAGCCCTACAATCACCCATTCTGGTATTTACGGTTTTCCGAATCAGTGGGCACCATAACACATCGCCGTCATCAGGAAGAGGGATACAATATATCGGGAATGATAGGAGGAGGATTTGGACTGAATTCGGAAACCAGGAATTATTTTGAGGGAAGCATCATTGCGGAATACAATAAGCTGATCAGTCCGCGGCTGCAGTTCAGTGTAAAATGGGAAGGCTATTGTAATTCTACCTCCTATGAAAGCTTTTGGACCCGGTTCGGCTCGGGAAATATAAGGGGCCTTTATTATGGCGCTCTCACCGGGCAATTATTGCAACTCGCATCAGCCGGATTGTATTACACCTGGCTTGATTGGGACTATCTGGCCGTGGAACAGTCTGCTTTTGTGCAATATGCATCTGCTATCACCTCTGTAGGCGATTGGTCCTCCATCAAACGGCATTATGCCATCGGTACCGGGTTTTATTTTACCATCCCGATGTATCCCGTCGCCGGCCTGCTGATTTCCTTCAGCTACAATCCAAACCGGAAAAAATGGTTTTATTTCGATATGTAAACATCGGAAGTCAGCAGAGGTCGGTTTCATCATTGCAATCGTAACTGATGTCGATCAATATGGCGGTCAGGATAGCCTAATGTATGGAGGAGTTATGAGCAGGGTATGCAGCAGCCAGAACAAGCGCCAGGCTTATATCGCCGGTGCTTACGGGACCTTCGGCATTGACATCTGGGGCGGTTTTTCACTCTCAGGCACTGTCAATTACACCTATGGCCGGATTAAAGAGGCATCGGGAGATACACCCCTCGACCATATACCGCCGGTATTCGGAAAAGCGGCCTTTCAATACCGGAGTGACAAGCTGCAAGGAGAGGTTTCTTTCCTTTTCAACGGAAAGAAGGATATTTCCGACTATCTGAAAAATGCCGAGGATAATGAAATTTATGCAACTCCTGATGGAATGCCAGCCTGGAATACCCTCAATCTCCGGATTGCTTATCAGTTGATTAAATATCTGAATATTCAGCTGGCCTGCGAGAATATCCTCGATGCCAATTACCGGGTTTTTGCTTCGGGAGTCAGTGCCCCGGGACGAAATTTCCGTCTGACCTTGCGTGCAACTTTCTGATAAAGCAGCTTTACCTCTGCGCTCTTTGCGAATTCTTTGCGTTCTCTGCGGTAAAAATGGATTTAACCGCAGAGAAACGCAGAGTTTTTTTGCAGAGAACCGCAAAGAAGGTCTAACTTTATCCTAATTAACGAAAGCCTGATTCATGGAAGTGATTAATCCTCCCGGAACCCTGGTTTGTCCGCGATGCGGGCATCCCAATAATGAAATGGCCTTTTTCTGCTCAAACTGCGGTGCACCCATCGGGAGCAAAGCCGGGCGCCCAACTGGCAAAAGGCCGGATTTTCAGCAATACCGCTACTATTCCGACCCCGGCAGGCTGGGTTATTATTACGACGGCCTTCCCCTGATCTCATTGCTGGTTACCATTTTCGGGTTTTTTGTAGCCGGATTTATCGGCCCGCTCATCGGCGTGATCCTGGGGCATGTGAGTCTGCGGAGAATGAATCGCTCAGGTTTCGATCATAATCGCGGACTTGCCCTCACCAGCCTGGTGGTCGGATATTTTCTGCTAGCTGTCGGTCTGCTTTTCCTGATTGTTCTGGGTGTATTCGTCGGGGCTTCCTTATTTAACCATGGATGGACCAACGGGCATTGGAATTACATGTAGTTATGAACGTTAAGAACGAAGAGAGCGTGAAGAACGAAAAGAACGCAGAGAACGTTAAGGGGGTTAAGGAGGTTAAGGGAGTGAGGAAAGGAAAGAAAGTTAAGAGAGTAAAGAAGGCAGTGTTGTGGAGAGTAATGATAATCCTCTGTCTCAGTCTACCCTTAAAATTGATGTCGCAGGCTGATCCTGCAGATTACCTGAAGGATATAAAGAGTGAACTGAAAAAGGAGTGGCCAGCTAACCGCACCATAAACCTGGTTTTTCATGGACATTCAGTGCCGGCTGGATATTTTAAAACACCCATAGTCAATACGTTAGATTCTTATCCTTATCAGTTGCTTGCCGAACTTAAAGCATTATATCCGTTTGCGGTAATTAACGTGATCATTACTGCAATCGGTGGCGAAAATTCAGAAAGCGGCGCAAAAAGATTTGAAAGAGATGTGCTGATTCACAAGCCGGATGTTCTTTTTATAGATTATGCACTGAATGACAGGGGAATCGGCTTGGAGAAGTCGAAAATTGAGTGGGAGTCAATGATAAAAAGTGCTTCGGAAAGAAAAATCAAAATTATTTTGCTCACACCTTCACCGGATCAGACGGTAAATATCCTTGAAGCCGGCAATGAGCTCGAAAAGCATTCTGTCCAGATCATGAGTCTGGCTAAGAGATATGGTATTGGTCTGGCCGACAGTTATGAAGCATTCCGGCAGATTGCCGCATCAGGTAAGCCGATTGCGGATTATATGTCGCAGGTCAATCATCCGAACAAACTGGGCCATCGGTTGATCGTTCAGGAGATTCTTAAATTCTTTAAGTAGCAATAAAAACGATGTAATATAATGGGATAAGGGCTATTGTTAGAATATAGTAAAAATTTTATTATCCGGGCAATTTAACTATACCTTTGAGGTTAGTTTGTTAAATATTTCAATAATGAAAAAATTTAGTTTTGTTTTAGGTGGCCTGATTATTGCAAGTTTCAGTTTGTCCTTTTCGCAGGTAACCACTTCGAAATGCACCATCAGCAATAAGATTCACCTTGAGGGAGATGGCGGTTGGGATTATCTTACTGTAGATGATTCTGCATCAAGGTTATATATTTCTCATGGCACGATTGTCCAGGTAGTGGACTTAAACGATTATAAATTGATCGGGACCATTCCCGATACCAAAGGGGTGCATGGAATTGCTGTCGCAAGAGATCTTGGAAAAGGTTTCATCAGCAATGGCCGCGACAGTTCCGTGACCATCTTTACCCTGAAAACTCTCGAAGTGACAGGAAAGGTTAAAGTTACGGGGGCCAATCCGGATGCTATTTTATATGATCCGTTTTCTAAAAAGGTCTTTTGTTTTAATGGCCGAAGCGCCAATGCCACAGTCCTTGATGCCGTGTCGGGTAAAGTTATCGGAACCATTGCACTGCCTGGTAAGCCGGAGTTCTCTGTTACGGACAAAAAGGGAAAGGTATTCGTGAATATTGAGGATAAGAGCGAGATATGCCTGATCGACCCAATTTCATTAACAATAGTGCAAACCTGGCCGATTGCCCCGGGCGAGGAGCCAAGCGGATTGGCATTTGATGCCATCAATCACCGGTTATTCAGTGTTTGCGGGAACAAACTTATGATGGTGGTCGATAGCGATAGCGGAAAAGTTGTTGCAAAAGTGGATATCGGAGATGGAACGGACGGGGTTGCATTTGATCCGGACTTAAAGCGGGCTTACAGTTCGAATGGCGAAGGCACCCTGACTGTTGTCCAGGAAGAGACCAAAAACACCTTTAAAGTATTGGAGAATTTTGCCACTCTCAGGGGAGCCAGGACCATTACGGTAAATCCCAGAACGCATATGATTTATTTGCCTGTTGCTGAATATGAACCGGCACCAGCAGCCACTGCTGAGAACCCGCGCCCCCGGGCTTCCGTTAAGCCAAATTCATTTATAATTCTTGAAATAGCATCATTATAAAGAATTTACGGACCAGGTCATTTATTTTATCCTTCTTGGTAATCTCAACTTGTCGCCGTATCTTCGCAAAGATTTATGTCATAAAACATTAATGCGTTGTAATTGTTAGAAGTTTTTTAAAATTTAAATTTGGGAAATTATGAACATTTTCGTGGGAAGTCTTCCTTTTAATCTGCAGGAAGCTGAATTGCAGGGAGTTTTTGAAGAGTATGGAGAAGTTAGCTCCTGCAAAATTATTACAGACAAATTCTCAGGCCGTAGCAAGGGATTTGGGTTTATTGAAATGTCAGATGACGAAGCTGCTAAAAAAGCAATTGAAGAACTGAATGGTGCTGAAATTGGTGGACGTGCAATCGTTGTGAATGAAGCTGAAGAGAAAAAGGCCGGTGAACGACGCGGTGGCGGCGGATTCGGTGGCGGCGAAAGAAGAGGCGGATTTGGTGGTGGCGATAACAGAGGTAGTGGCGGTTATGGTGGCAACCGTGGTGGCAGTGGCGGTGGATATGGCAACAGAGGCGGCGGCGGCGGTGACAGCCGTGGCGGCGGTGGAGGCAGCAGCCGTGGCGGCGGGCGCAGAGCAAGCTACTAAGTATAAAAGTCTTACGAACAAATAGCCCGATTTGGCTCTGAAACTGAGCTGCGGG
>JAPLDV010000645.1 GCA_026391235.1 Bacteroidia bacterium
TATTTCAAATCCACGTCTGGAGTATATTGTTTGACAAGGGAATTGAAACAATCCTGAATTGGGTCAGTGGTGCGCAAATTCGGGTACAATTCGTTGTGATTTAAGGAAAGAATACTGAAAATTGCCTCCAATGCTCCTGAAGCGCCTAATGTGTGGCCTGTGTATGATTTGGTTGAACTGAACGGGGGGATACTGGAAAAAATATTCCCAAACCCTGTTAATTCTACCTGATCGTTGTTAGGAGTACCGGTTCCGTGCGCATTTATATAACTCACCTCAACAGGCAAAATATTTGCGTCCTGCAAGGCCAGCTCCATGCATTTTATCACGCCGATGGCATTTTCGGATAAGGAAGAGGCATGAAAGGCATCATTGGAGTTTCCGGCTCCAATGACTCTGCCGTAATGTTGCTTGTGTTTGCAGATTTCTTCTGCTTCCAGCACGATATAAGCAGCTGCTTCGCCCAGGTTTAAGCCATCCAGGTTTTTGTCAAAGGGTTTACATTTACTGTCAGATAACAGCTGTAAGGAATTGAAACCATTTACCGTGTATTTGGCCAGGCTTTCTGCTCCTCCCACTATGGCCCGCCTGATTCTGCCTGAACGTATCAGGCGCATGCCCATCATGATTGCATTGGCAGAGGAAGAACAGGCGGTATTTATGGTATTGGTAAACCCTTTCATGCCATAAAACCGGGCTATTTGCAAGGTGTGTGCCGCACAGTTGTATGAATGGACAAATTCTGAATCCGCCGTAAGAAGATTGGCATCCCTGTAAAGCTCATCTGTCAGGCACATCCCTCCCACCGTGCTTGCCGACAGGAAAGCGGTTTCGCGTGAAGATGTCTCGCCGGGGGTAAGCTGAGCATTTTCAATAGCCTCCCTGAATGCCTTGAAGGCCAATATATCGGTCCTTGTAAGCCCTGGAATGTGCTGCAATTGCATGGCATTTCGCAATGTTTCGGTATCGGCTTTCACTTCGCCAAAATTTTTCAGCAAAGCATAACGCGATTGCAGATAAACCGATTTATCTAAGCCATCCTTACCCGATTGCAAGCTCTTTTGATTTTCAGATGCATTCAATCCAAGGGGGGATACACATCCAAATCCGGTAATGAAGATGTTCATTGCTGTACAGAAGATTTTACAGATAGAATATGTTCGGCAATGCTGTTTACGTTAGTTAAGATTTTTCGCGATTCGATACGATCGGTAAGCTTTATGTCATACTCCCGTTCCAGCATAACTGATAGCTCCAGCGTATCAATGGAATCGAGTCCCAGGCCTTGCGGACCGAACAGCGGCATGTCGTCGGTGATTTGTTCCGGTGTAAAGTCCAATATATTTACGTATTGAATAATCTGCTTTTTCAGATTTTCTTTTAATTCAGTATTTTCCATATTGTAAAGTATTTCCTAAATGTACTTTTCAAATTTAATTTTAAAATAGGCAACCAGCTGACAAAACAAACTAAATGCGAGTAATATAAAAATAGGTTTTGACAAATCGACCCAATTGCCATGCTGTAAAAATAATATGTAAAAACCTTCGATGCACCAATGAAGCGGGGAGAACAAGCTGACTATCTGCAAATAATGCGGCATTATGAATGTAGGCACCCATACTCCGCCCAATGCAGCAAATATTATTATGGAAATGGCACCGAATCCATTGGATTGATCTTCGGTTCTTGCCAATGTGCCTATCATCAGGGCATAACTAACAGCTGCAAAACTGCAGACAAAAATTACAGCAGCAGTTCCCGTAATATTCTCCGGAATTACCAGCGGGGGCAAATTTATTAACGGCAATATAAATAAACCGATGCTAAAAATTACCAGCACCTGTAAAAAGGCAATGATTGTATAAATAAACTGTTTGCTTACCAATACCAGCGCAAAACTTGACGGCATGGTTCTGATTCGCAAAAAACTGCCGGATGTCCTCTCTTTGACAATATTTGTACCCAACGAAACAACCATGAAAAACATGGCAAATATGGTCCACGCAGGTACGTTGTGCTGTGTTGAGCTGGGTATATCTCTTTGCGAACCCGCCGTTGCTATTATCCGTTCTATTTTTATCTGATTTTTTTGTATTGTTTCCTTTAGAATCGGGGAAGCAGATGATGCGCCCATTTCCGTATAAATATTTTCAATCATCCTGGTGCTTTCTATTACCGAAAGATGTGCATGTAATATATTTATTATGGAATAGCAATAATTTTCCTGAAGCACCGGATCGTGATAGAATTGAATTGACGGAGCTTCCCCTTCGGATTGTTTTTTACCGGCAGTGTCTGTCAACCCGAAATCTGCCAGAATTATTTCGCTCAAATGTTGGGATTTTCGCTGAAGCTTTTCGGAAAAATCAGCAGAAATATAGATAGCAGTTAATGCTTTTTTTTGCGATATGCTTTTTTTTATTTCAGCAGGTTCGAGAGTTTTATCCTCCTGTATTGTAAACATTCCTGAGGAATCAAGCCGTGTAATCAATCTATTTCCCAAATCTCCGGTATCATGATTGGCAACTAAAAGGGTTATTCTGTTGCTGTCTACAATTTTATAAACACTATCCTGAATAATGGTAATGATAAAAACCAGCAATACCGGCATGCCAAACATCAACACCAGCCCCACTTTATCATTCAGGAACAGGAGGGTTTCTTTTTTTAGGGAAATAATAAACTTATACATGATCTCTATACCCCTCCCCGGTGAGTTTTAAAATCACATCCGTTAACGTACCTGCTTCGTGCGTTTGTTTTAATGCGGAAACCTGGTCAAATGCTATTAGTTTTCCATAATCCAGTATGGCTACCTTGTTACAAAACTCCTCAGCTTCAGCTAAATGGTGGGAGGTGTAGATAATTGTTGTTCCTTGTTGGTTTAGTTTAATAAGAAACTGTATAATGGCATTTTTACTTTGAATATCCACCCCAACGGTGGGTTCGTCTAAAAACAGGACAGAAGGATTATGCAAAATACCAATTGCCAGGTTTAAGCGGCGTTTCATCCCGCCCGAAAAGGTTTTCACTTTTTTATTAGCTACGTTTAACAATCCTAAAAGAGTTAGAACGTTATCGCTGCTTTCTTCAATTTCCTTTCTAGAAAGATTACATAATGCTCCAAAGTATTCCAAATTTTGTGCAGCTGTCAATTCGTTATAAAAAGCGAAATCCTGAGGGACAAAGCCAACAATGCCATGCTTTAATCCGGAGGAACAAAAGGTAACTTTCCCGCTTGATTGATGCATGATACCGCAAAGAATTGAAATAAGGGTGGTTTTTCCTGCACCATTTGGCCCAAGTACTCCAAACCTGTCGCCCTGGAAAATGGTAAACGAAACCTGCTGCAAACTAAGATCTTCTGCATTTTTGTATCGTTTACTCACATCCTCAACAACAATAAGCGGTGTACTCATTTCTTATTTGAATTTTATCTTCGATAACTCAATGAAAGCATTTTTTTCGATCTGATGGATTTCTATCATAACATCTGCTATGTGATCGAAGTCCTGTTGCCCGGTCGACCGGCCGCGTAAAACCCCAGCCATATTAACTGCATTTTGCCGCCACAGGTCGCCCGATTTGGTAAATTCGTCGGATATTTTCAGTAAGGCATCGATATTGCAATATTTTGCGGCTTCTTCCAGGAATGCTGCATAAATGAAACGAAATCCGCCTCCACCGGTGCCAATTTCTTCCTGCATACGGATTATTTGCCCCAAATACTGACCTGCTTTCCGCACTCCCAGTTTATCGCGCCACGTGCGGATTTTTGCGGAAGTATATAATATACCGCTAACTCCGCCAAAATTTCCGGGTATGTGCAGCATGTCGCGAATGTTTCGTTTTATCCCTTTAGCAATGCCTCTTCTTATTAATTCTTCAGAAATAGGCCGGGTTTTTGTTATGTAATATAAATGACCATTCGGGGAAAGCATTCCCTTTGCAAAACGGGCCCTGCTTAGTTCTTCGGCAGAAAGGCTGGTAACCTTTTCCATTACGGGATCACTGATCAGGTAGGTGTCATCTTTTTTCCCATACACAATTAAATTATGGGCATTAAAATGAAACCGGTATTCAGGAGGGAAATAGCTGAGATTAAACACTCCAACCTGACAACCGGGAACAATATTCTGAGAAATCAGGGTGTCTAAATATTCTTCGGCTTTTTGTTCGTTCCTGAATTTTTTGGATGAAACTTCTATTTTAAGACTATTGCAGGTTCTTTTAAAAATCGCTCCCGGCATGGTGCGAAAAGAAATGGCCGGTCCGCCGTTAAAAACCATATAAGGGACATGAATATAAAACAAACCCGATCCCATGCCAAAAGCCAGGGGCTCTGTCATGTATTCATGTCCGGCAAGCCTTAAAAGCTTGGTAATTACCCCATTTTCGCAATGGGCAGATTGTATGTGCGTGAAGTTTTCTATCATCATTACTGTAAGA
>JAPLDV010000500.1 GCA_026391235.1 Bacteroidia bacterium
GAGACAAGAATATGGGAGAGATCATTAATTCTAGTTTATAATCCGATATCGAACGAAGTAGAACAAATTCGTACAAGCACTCCTTATTGATACAAACTTTTTCTAACTGAAGCCCCCCATAACCCGAGATGTGGGGGGCTTTCCGTATTCAGACACCGGAATATCGTTCTTCACAGCAATGAAAAAAGAAACTAAACTCCTGATCGGACTGCTCTTGCTCGGGCTTATCACTTTATTCCTTGTTGATTCTTCCTGGTTTTACACTTTGAGAGCATCTGGTTTTGTCAGATCCAATATCAAATATCACAAATCAATTGAGCGAAAATTGATTAACAGTAAAGGTGAGGAGACCACATTTGATCCTTACCGTTACCCCACCTTGTACCGTGCTAATGCAGCCCTTGATTCCATGCTTGGTTCCTACACCCTGGTTTCTGAGGAAATATCGGATCGCGTGGCAATACCGGATAAAGAGCTGAAAAAGCATATCCGACAATCCATTCACAGCTGGCGCAATTCTCCTTTTGCCCGACACGTATCGTTTACGCAATTCCGTGAGTATATCCTGCCTTATCGGGCAGGGAACGAGCCATACACAGCCTATTCTGACGAAATCATCCGTAAATACTCATGGATTTATGACAGCCTGGTAAACAATCCGAACCCGGTTGAAGCGGTTACCCTTATAAATGAAGAACTCAAATCATGGCTGGCCTTTGACCTGCGCTCTCATGCCGATCTCAATGAACCCGGCATCCTGGAAATATTGAAACAAAAACGCGGCAGTTGCAATTCACTGACTCAATTTGCAGCTCAAACCTGTCGCACTTTTGGTATTCCGGTTGCCATTGACGAATGCCCTTTCTGGGCCCACCGGAATTCCGGTCACTCCTGGAATGTTGTGCTGGATACACTGGGGAAATGGGTTCCCTTTGGTGGTGCCGAAACCAATCCATTTGAGTTCACCGCCATTAACGATTCGGTTAAGGTCCCCAAAATATATCGTCATTTATTTTCAAAAAATCCATTATTCCAACCGCCCTTCAAAACCCTTACCGATATACCTGCCCTTTTCAGGTCTCCAAATTTATTGGATGTTACTGATGAATATGTTGAAACCAGTTCCGTAACTATTCATCCGGGCAACAGCAGTGGCAAAGGGAAACGAATCCTCTATCTGGCCGTATTCAATTCCAACGAATGGTGTATCGTTGCCTGGTCGAATATCAAAAGGGGAAAAGCACGGTTTGCCCATTTAGGTAACCATTCAATAGTTTATCTGCCCGTGTATTATCTGGATGGAAGAATCATTCCGGCAGCTCCGCCATTTGTTTTGACTCCTGAAAAAGCAGCCCCGATAAATCCGGACTCATTAAACGTCCAAAATGTTGCTCTTCCATTATACAATAAGTTTTACGCCGAAGACTGGAAGACAGGATTTCCGGAAGCGTCCTGGGAGTTGGAATTGCTTTATTGGAACAACAGATGGGTGTCGGTGGGAAAAACGAAAACCGATCAGGAACTTTTAAAATACCGGAACATTCCATCAAATGAGTTATACCTATTGAGGTTTACTGATAAAGCAAATACCTGGCAAAGAATTTTCAAAATCAATAATGGGGAACAGGTGTGGTATTAATTGCCTTTTACTCCCATGCCATTTTCCATATAGGCACCTAATTCCCGGATGACATCTTGGCTGACGGATATCCATCAAAAAAACTCTTGGATTCTCCTGAAAACAGCGCCGGATCGACTTTTTCGATAATTGATAGTCAACATTCAGATTATCTTAACGTTATGTCGATAACATGAGGCCTGCTACTCATAAAAATGAGGCCTGCGCTTCATAAAAATGAGGCCTGCTACTCATTGTTTAGTAAATAATGGCAATCTAACTTTAGCACATGATTATAGATATTCATAAAAACATTAAACCCAATTACAATGAAAACTATTCGCTTATTACCAGCATTTTGCTGTTTTCTGCTTATTTCGACTTTGTTCTCATGTTCAAGGCAAGAATCCTCAGCTCCAAAAACTCTTGATGATTTATCAGGGAAGATTCTGACAACTGAACAGCTATCTTTAATGATTGACAAAATGAGCTTACTTTAGGAGAAGATGTTACTAAAGAGTTGTGATACGGTTCAAACTGAGGCCGAGGCCAAGGCAATACTCGAGCCTTTGGTTGAAAGTGGCAACTCGATTTACCAGGAAATAATGGCCCATAGCGCCGAGGTTGCTCCCGCGGATATTGCTGCAATAGCAAATCCTACCGACCAACAATTGGCCCAATTAGCTGTTACATATTTGGCTGCCTATTCTCCAGGAGTTACCGGTCAGAAAATACTCGATTGCCTGACAGCGGCACTGGGCTATTACGCTATTAAAGAAATTTTCAATATCGGTGCCATAATAACGGTTGAGACTGCAGTTGCACTTTTAAAAGTTTTAGTACAACGATATGGTGTCGGGTACATTGGCCTCTTTTTAGCGATATATTCATTTGTTCATTGTATTGGTATTGATACTGTTTAGCTTTTGATCAGTCATGGCAGAAGGAAGTTATGAACAAGAAATTCTTAAGCGGTTGTTAAATTACGCTTACAATAATTTATATGCCTTCATTCTTGGGGGCATCGCATGGGTTTTTAAAGTATGGTATGTTGGATTACTCAGTGGTTCGATAGCCATATGCCTAATAAACATCGGTTTTACTGCCTATTCCCTTAGGGAAGCAGGGAAACACAAAGCTTTATTGAGCAATTTTACTAAAGTACGGCTCAAAAGCTATCGCATTATGGCTCTATCCTTGGGACTAATTATTTTGTCGATTATGAAACTAACAATTAAGCTATGAACCTGGTTTTAAAACAGGACCAATAAACTGGAAGAACAACCGAAACTTTTAATCACAAAACCAATCGCCGATTGAATATCCGGATTAAATGGTTCGTCATGATGGACAGTTACAATCAAAAAACCGATGCCCGATTGCAGGTATGCGCCAATATCAATGTTGTCACTTTTTTGATGG
>JAPLDV010000331.1 GCA_026391235.1 Bacteroidia bacterium
GTTATTCACATTTTCACCTATGGCAGCATAAGTAAACTCCTTAATCTTTTTCGCCGTTACACCATCATCATCAAAGGTGGTGTGTTTCATGATATTGCCATTGGTGATCACAGCCTGCATTTTTAAATGATCAGCACCGCCCCAGTGTTCAATGACTTTCAACAGGTATCCGTCGGCATCATACTCATAGGCAGCATATTCGCCTCCACCCCAATCTTCCTTGGTTACCATCCCGCTGGCGTTAATATCATAAACGGTTGCTGAAGAGCCTTTGGTAATAGTCAGCTTGCCGGCTACCGAATAATCATAGGTGATGGTCTTGTCGAGGTCCACATTCCAATAATCATCGATCTTTGTTATTCTTCTGGTAACGGCATCATAAAAGAATTCATATTTTTCAAGATCAGGAGGATAGGCAACCCCGATGGTTTTGATCAGCGAAGCGGTCGAGAAAGTAACATCAGCACCATAAGAGGTGCCTTCACCATTGGTTGCGTAAGCCCGCACATGGTAGAGCTGACCGGGGGTTAAGCCGGTGATGATGCTGGTAAAGGTGCCAGTTCCTGTGCCGTCGGAAGTCTTGGAATCGGCTACTGATGGATTTGCAGCAGCGCCCCAGCAAACACCGCGAGCGGTGACTGCCGAGGTTCCCTCGTCGGTGATATTTCCACCGGAAACTGCGCCGGTTTCGGAAATTGAAGAGACAGCTGTCGTGGTAACAACCGGAGGATCAGATTTCTTGCATGAAGAAAACGGAATGGCCATGATAACAGCCAGCGCAAATAAACAAATCTGCTTTTTCATTTTACTATTAATTTAGAGTTAAAAAAAGATTTATATGTGATGTAGAGACGGATATATCCGTAGAGACGGATATATCCGTCTCTACGTAATGTTTTAATTGTTTCCGGCTATAATTATGAGGGCCAATCCTGCGGTAAAAAGTAAAAACATCATCGCCAGCAACCAGTTTACCGATTTGTTTGCTCCTTTAAATTCTTTCCAGATACAAACTCCCCACAAAGCACCTATCATGGTGGCGCACTGCCCAAGACCAAAAGAGATGGCATATCCGGCCTTATTGGCTGCTAAAAGGCTCAGGCAGGTTCCCAGTGCCCATACCATACCGCCGATAATTCCTGATAGGTGGCTTCGGAAATTGCCATTGAAATATTGTTTGAAACTAACCGGCACACCTTCAATGGGCTTCTTCATCAGATAGGTATTGAATAAGAAATTACTAACGAGGACACCTATTGAAAAAAAGAAAAATGCAGCGTAAGGTGTCAGTTTCCCGGCTTCGGCCATTCCGGCCCCGGTATTTTCAGGATCCGATGCAATCGCACTTGCTATAAAACGAAAGAACCAGGCCATTAAAAATCCGGCCACTACCGATAGAACAATCCCCTGGGTGGGGGTTTTCTTTTTGATTATTGCAAGTTTCTTATAGGCTATGGCATCAATTATAATGGCAACCAGTACAATGCCCATACCAATAAACAGGAACACCGGATTGCCTTTTGGAGTGGCTATGTAATTAATAATTACTCCCAGGACCATACAAAGTCCGACCCCAACCGGAAACGCTATTGCCAAACCGGCAATGGATATAGCTGCTACCAAAAGTATATTCGAAAGGTTAAAAATAACTCCTCCGATTATAGGATTGACAATGCTTGAAACACTAGCCTGGCTTATGCTCCCGGCAAAGCTCATTCCTTTCGCACCGGAACTGCCAAAAGTGAGGCCAAACAGCAACGAAAACAGGAGCATACCCAAAACATAATCCCAGTAAAAAAGTTCGAATCGCCAGCTTTTAGCGGCAATTTTCTGAGTGTTCGCCCACGATCCCCAGCAAAGCATGGTAATGAAGCAGAAGACGACCGCCATTGTGTAACTACTTACGATAAACATGGTTATTTGTATTAGTTGTTATTAAATTATCTATTTGTGAAATCCATTGGCCGTAAATGTGATCATCGCGGGCAATCCGGCGAGGAACCATTCGAATCCCCCATCACCTTCCCTGACCCGGTATTCATGTTGCAATTCTTTGTCGCGCAGCAGAATATGTGCATTTCCGTTGCCTTCATAAAACTTGCCTTTATCAGGCGCATCGATATAAAATGAAATTCGCTTAAGCGCTTCAGGGCTGATCCCCGAAAGGAAACCAGAGAAACTATCGTTTGCAAAAAATCCGTCTGCAAGAATGAAGGAGCTGAATTGCTGCTGATTTAAGGAAAGAGAGTCAGGATTCATTCGCTCAATCTGATATCCCGCCAGGGCGCGGAAACGATATCCCCTGCGAATCCTCAACTGCTCCTCGATTTCCGGGAGTATTGAATTCAGTTTGCTTAGTGTGTTTTCCGGCAGAAATACCAGCAGCAACGGACAAACTGAATTGTTCTCAATTTCCCGGTTTACTGAAGCTGCGATGGTTTTCCGCTGAGAAGGTGAAAATTTGCCAGATAAATAAATAACAGGGTAAAACCGACTGGTTTCATCATATTCAGCAGGTACGAATGCAAAGATCTGTTCACTATTTATTGCCAGCGTATGTAATTGTCTATCCGAAATTGGCCTTGCGGGAATTGAGCGTACTTTATCCCCGCGATAAGGTTTCGATTCAAAAGCATCACTGATAAAACGGAGCGCATCGGGCAAGGCTGAGCACCAGTACTGGAAACTGTGACCCCCATCGCGTACCCGGTATTCATGAGGGATATTCAGTGAACGCATCAGGATATGCAATTCCTCGTTGCTCCTGCAAAGGGTTTGTTCCTTATCACCATTATCAATGTATATGTTCAGTTTACCGATTTCAGCCGGTGACATCGCGGAGAAGAGGTAAAAAGGACTATTCTCTTTGTAGTAAGCGGTAATACGGTCGGCACCTTTAAAGCCCGGCTCACCAAACAAACGGCCCCATTGCTGATCCCATTCAGATGCATCCTCTGTCATATATTGTTCATCGGTACGTATAGAAATGCTCAAAGGAACCGCAGTACCAAATACATCAGAATGCTTCAGATGCAGGATCAATGCTCCGAAACCGCCCATGGAATAACCCATCAGTGCACGATGCCGTTTATCGGCAATGGTCCTGAAAAGACTGTCAATATATGGGACCAGCTCTTGAATGAACATATCCTGGTACAAAAATGATCCCTTGTAATCGTTGACATAATAGTTTCGAAAACCTTCAGGCATCACAAAAATCATTGGAATGGCTTCTTTATCCACGACTACCTGATCAGCATACTGGGAAATCCGGCCATACTCTAGCCATGAGGTGGCATCATCACCAAGGCCATGAAGCAAGTAGACTACCGGATATGATCGACTTTCAATATAATATGTCTTTGGCAGGCATACTGAGAAATGGATATCCTGCTTCAGTATCCTGCTGGGCATAATCAGGCCTTCCATGATGGTCAGTCCATCGGTTGCAAATGAATTGCAGATCAGTAAAAAGCTAATGAAAAACAGCAGGACAGTTTTTTTCATATTTCAATTTTGAAGATGAATTTTCATATAACTGGCAGATTCGTTCAGTCCGGCAAGGAAGGAATCATGTGATGCAGTTCCCTGCCGTACCCGATATTCATGAGCAATACCATTTTCCCTTAAACTCATGAATAATGAATGATAGCTATTATCATTAACTCCCTCATCACAAATATCAAGGTAATAATTCAC
>JAPLDV010000208.1 GCA_026391235.1 Bacteroidia bacterium
TGGAAGAAAATGTTTCCTTTGTCAATGCCCGTGACGAAGAAACCGGAAAGATCACCCAACTGGTCATCGACATTAAAAACGAAAAACTGCGCGACGAATTGCTTCCCCATATCTCTATCCGCGATAAAGAAACCAATCAGCCAATCGGTTCTGCCAGCATCATCCTTAAAAACAGCAGACTTGGAACTTCCTCAAATGATCAGGGCGTTTTTAAGTTTGATTTAAATGGTTTCCCATCTATGCTGTTCATTCAATGCATGGGGTATCTGCGGGATACAGTTGTTATTGAAAATGAAAGCCAGTTCATATCTTCCTTTAAGAATCAGAATCGCGTATTTTTTTTAAAGCCAAGTCCCATTCAAATCAATGAAGTTCAGGTAAAAGCCAGGTCTACGCTTTTCGAAAACGACCCGTATGCCATTATTGATTACAAGATTGTGGGTAAGCGGATTGTAGCTCTGGGATTTAAAAACGGAAATGAGTTTCGCAAAGAGGTGCTGCTGGCTGATTTATCGGGCAAGTTGATCAGCAATTATAATTACAGGAACCTGGATTCGTTGTATCAGGATTGCCAGGGGAATGTTTTCGCGTTCTGTTCAGATTCGGTACTTGAACTCAAACCGGCACGTAAAGGAATAATAGTTCAGGACAGGTACCGGAGAGCGTTTATTGCAGATTTCATCGTTCCTGTTTGCGGTATATCGGATTCGTTGATTTTTGTCAGGAAGACTTCTGTAAATCATCAATATGAGAACTATTTTGGTATCCGCGACAGTCAGAATGTGATGGTTGTTTACTCAACAGGCGGGATGTTAAAGGAATCGGCGGCGGCCTCCCTGTTCAATTCATGGAAACAGCAGGCACAGGTTCCGGTCTCGATCAAGTATTATGATGGAGGAGGAGATGGGGGTGGAGGAGGAGGTGGACGTGTAGACAAGGATCAATCCGGAGAACCCGTTAAAATAATATCTCCTGTGACCGTTAAAGAAAGTGCTGGCCCGGAATCTAAAGACAATAATAAAAAAGGAGATTCGATGGGACCCGTATGGATATCCTACATGAATGCATACGACGGCCTCTACCACAGTTATTTTGAGAGCCAGTTCAGGTTATTGGTGGATTATCCTCCAATATTTACCAAAATGATACCGGTTGGCAGGTACCACCTGATATTCAACCGGGAGGCCGCCACAATATTCTGGATCGATGAAAAGGGCGGAATTGGTCGTGAGGTTGGCATGATTACACGACTCAATGGCATTCATTATCATGATATCCATTTAGATACGGGTACCGGGAAAATATACGTCGAATATCCGCAGGGTCCCTTCACGCATTTCGTGGAAATAAATCCGGAAACCGGACAGGAGATTCGCCGGTTTATGGTGAGTGAGTTCCGCCATATCGAAAAGTGCGAGTTCCTCAATGACCGGCTATATTTTCTTTATCAACCCGATACTGGTAAGCGGATCAAGAAGATATTTTCGATCTGGATTTAATTTACTGAACCACTAAAGTCTGGATGGAATGCGGCAAACTGATGGTTTCAACCGCCTGTCCGCCGATATACATCCGGTAAGGGAGCTTCTCGCTGGTTTCATTCATGACCACTACTGCCAGCTTGCCGCTAGGGTTCAGGAAAGCCGTTGTCAGCAGCTGTGCACGGCTCGATGAGCTGACCACCCGCCGGGCTCCGGGCCGGATGAACTTCGAAAAGTGGCCGATGTAGTAAAAGGAGTTCATGTAATGCAGGGTCCCTTCCTGCGTTTTGGCATGGATGGGGGCAAAGCAGAAATTATTGACATGGTTCGGTCCGCCGGTCTCATCGAGCAGAAGGTTCCAGTCGGTCCAGGCAACGGCACCGTTGTTGAAATCGTTGATCATATTTTCGCCGTACTGTTCGCCCCATTTCCACTGGCCGAAAGTTGCCCAGCTGAAGGGGTAATTGCAGGCTTCGGTGAGGAGGAGGTTAGTTTCGGGGAACGCCTCGGCCGTTCGCTTGACGTTTTCATACTGACGTCCGCCGTTCCAGATTTCATACCAGTGAAATCCGATACCCCATATATATTTAGCTGTTTCGGGATCGCCCAGCAGGGTGGAGGCTCTTTGATACAGGAGATCGCGGTTATGGTCCCATGCTATGAGTTTCTTCCCTCCCAGGTTGTTTTTATGCAGGGCAGGCCCGAGAAATTTACTGATAAAGTCGCGCTCCTCCTCGGCAGTATAGATGCAGCTTTCCCAGGTCTGTGTGGCCATAGGCTCATTCTGCACGGATAGTCCCCATACCGGTACTCCTACCTTTTCGAGTGAATGAATATACTTGACAAAATAATTTGCCCAGCTCTGGTAATATTCCGGCTTCAGCTTGCCGCCGTGCAGCAGGTCGTTATTGTCTTTCATAAAGGCAGGCGGGCTCCAGGGACTGACAAAGAGGTCGATTTTCCCGGCCGTTTGAATGGCTTTTTTTATCAAAGGGATCTTGAACTTCTCATCGTGGGCAATGCTGAATGTGGTCAGCTCCTTGTCGCCATCCTCAACATAGGTATACATGTCGCTCGAAAAATCGCAGCTGTTTATGTTGGTGCGGCCCCAGGTGTATCCGATCCCGCTGACCGAATCGAAGCATGCCGTTAAAAATTCCGATTGCTTTGCGGCCGGAAGTTTGGCGAAGGTTTCGGCCGTTGCATCGGTGAATGCCCCGCCGATCCCCAGGAAGGACTGGAACCTCCGCCCGGGATCGACAAACACGCAGGGCTGGGTTTCCATCGGCTGAGCAAAAGCAGCAAAGCTGAGAGTATCAGTTGCTGTAAGCCTTAAATTGGTACTATCGGCTGTGGTATAAACGATCACTGTCTTCCCTTCGAGGCTGAAGGATGCATTTTTAATCGCAGAAGCGGATGGCATATCGGCTTGCTTTTGGGTGGTGCAAAATGTTAATAAGCTGATAACTGAGAGGATATAAAACTTTTTCATAGGTTGGAATTTTTTGAGAATTTACGGAATTTGTAGGAAATGAGAAAACTTTATCGGAACAAACCGGACAATCCAGAAGCTCCATCCTGAATTGGCCGGCAAGAATTTTTGCCATTGAAAAGAAGGTGATAAGTTGCAGTCCTGGTTTTTTATCCTGTCTGTATTTGTACGGATTTTTTTAATTTCGCTTTAATGAAAGAAAAATGTTCACATTGGGTTTTATCAGGCCATCTGATTTCACTCAAGCCAGTTTCTGCAGGTAGCCGAATTCGAATATCCAATGTCCTGGTTCTCGCAAGTTTTTTCAGCGCTGTCATCCTTTTGTTTGATACTCCTTCCAGGGCTCAGGAGATTGGCTATCCGACAGCTCTTTATTCCAGGGCTGAGCGTACCGGATATCTCGAGACCACGCTATATGCCGATTTGATGGATTTTGCAGATGCCCTTAAACGAGGCAGCCCTATCGTACAGGTGGAAACTATGGGGACCAGTTACCGGGGTAAATCAATACCCCTTATTATCCTGGCAGATCCGATGGTTTCCAGTCCGGAAGAAGCTAAGGCTTCAGGCAAACTGGTAGTGTATATTCAGGGAAATCTCCACGGTGGAGAGGTTGATGGCAAGGAAGCTATATTAGCGCTGATGAGGGAAATCGTATTTGGTCCCCAGCGCAGGCTGTTAAAAAACCACATTCTTCTTTTCTGTCCCGTCTTTAATATCGATGGAAATGATTCACTGGGACCAAACAACCGTGAAAGCCAGGATGGTAGTCCCGCTCTGGCAGGGGTGCGAACCAACGGTCAGGGTTTTGATCTCAACAGAGATGGAATGAAACTGGAAACCATTGAAGGGAAGGCCCTTGCTGGCAAGGTATTGCTTAGATGGGATCCATTGGTATGGGTCGATCTTCATACCACAAACGGAACCTGGCACGGTTATTCAATCACTTATTCGCCCGGTAAGCTATCTGCCGGACATCCGGGAACTGTTAACTATTTAAAGAATTTCCTGCTGCCAGCTGTTCGGGATAAAGTAAGGGAGAGGGCAGGATATGACACGTTTTATTTTGGGGATTTTTATGAGTATCCCCCGAAAACATTTTTGGGCATACCCGCGGAACCCAAAATATTTACCAATAGTTTAGCCCTGAAAAACAGGATGGCCATCCTGGTGGAAACCTTTGCCCATGATCGGTTTGAAAGGAGAATCGACAGCAATATCGCCTATATGGTTTCGCTGTTGGAATACACCAGCAGCCATGCTACCGAAATCCTGAATCTTATTGGATCTATTGAGAATGATGTAGTAACCGAAATCACCGGTTCAGCTGGCAATTTGCAACGTGGTGTCCGGTATCAGGCTGTTGATCCGGGCGAAAAAGCTGACCTTCTCGTTTATGAAGTC
Organism: Bacteroidia bacterium; assembly: GCA_026391235.1. The sequence goes on from JAPLDV010000208.1 coordinate 4,378, forward strand.
CTGGGAGGCAAACATACCGGTAAACGAATCTGGTTTCCCAACGTCAATCTGATCCTGGACTATCAGCCGGCAAAGCTGTCCACAGTTCCCATGGCTTATGTTTTTCCCGCGGAATTAACAGATATAGCTGCAAAGTTAAGGGAACACGGTGTAAAGGTTACTCAATTGGACCAAACCATCTCCTTTAAAGGGGAACAGTTTACCGTTACACGATTGAACCATGCTGATCAGAATTATCAGGGCCATTATCTGGCTGATCTGGAGGGGTTATTTCAACCGGCCATTCAGGATTGGCCTGCCGGTTCATTTTACATTGATATGGCTCAACCTCTCGCTTACCTTATATTTTATTTGCTCGAACCTCAATCCGATGATGGATTGGTTGCTTGGAACTATTTTGATCAGTTTCTCCTAAACCAGGGGGTAAATAATCAAAATGTCATCTTTCCGGTATTTAAATCCGCAGGAGCCGGAGGTTCTTTTGCGGAGAATCAACCACGGAGTGCCCAACCCCGGGTTTTCCCGAATCCCGCTGCCGATCGAATGACAATAGCTGATTTGCCAATCTCATCAGAGCCGCTGGTTATTGAAATACTCAACCAGGCCGGCCAAATAATTATCCAAAAACAGTTTCCCGGCAACCAAAGCACCGTAACAATTGAGACATCTGTTTTCAAAAAGGGTATTTACTTCGTGAGAATTAAAGGTTCAGGGTCTTTAATAAAAACCTTTATCGACGCCCGCGAAGAATAGGCGGCCTTGCTGTTTGCCCGGCTTAGGAGCAGCACTCTTCATCGATCCTCTGCGCCTAAAGCACCCTGTGAGGCAGGGGTATTAACCAGAAGCCTCCCGGCGTTGGTGACTTCGGCAAAGTACATGATCTTGTCCTCCTCATTGGAGAAGATGCTGATGGTGTGCCCCATCCCGCCGTAACTGACAATCCTCTTGCACATATTGATGGCCTCAATGAAGTCGTCCACCACATACATGGCCAGAATTGGAGCAAGGATCTCCAGAGAGAGAGGATATTTGATGCCCACCTCATGATTGGCATATCGGACAATCAAAACCGATGTATCTTCCGGGACATCTATCCCGGCCATAGCAGCTATTTTAAATGCCGATTGGCCGATTACATCGATGCTCATTGATTTTTGCACCTTATTGAATGCCACTTCCTCGAGCCTCTTTTTCTCGGCTTCACTTAAAAAATAGGCCTTGCGCTTTTTGAATTCAGCAATCAGCGCATCGGCCCTGGTAGCTTTGATTACCAGCGACTGCTCACTGGCACAAACGGTGCCGTAATCAAAAGTTTTGGAAAGAATAATCTGTTCAACAGCAAAGGACAGGTCGGCGCTTGATCCGATATAAACGGGCACATTTCCGGGTCCCACGCCGATGGCCGGGTTGCCTGAGCTGTAAGCCGATTTGACGAGGCTGACCGACCCGGTTGCCAGCACCAGCGCCACTTGCTTATGGCTCATCATTTCAAGCGTTTCCTCGGGGGTCGATCGTTTGATCCACTGGATGCAATCTTCCGGGGCACCAGCCTCAATGGCTGCTTCGTAACAAATTCGTGCGGATTCACAGGTACACTTCTTTGCCGATCCGTGCGGCCTGATAATGATCGGATTCCGGGTTTTCATGGAGATCAGGATCTTAAACAGAGCAGTCGATGTCGGATTGGTAATCGGTGTCATCGCAAAGATCGGCCCGATGGGTTTTGCAACCTCGGTAATTCCGGTTTCCGGATCTTCCTTAATGATTCCGGCTGTTTTCAGATCTTTTATATCCTGGTAAACATAACGTGTGGCAATTACATTTTTCGATACTTTATCCTGCCATTTACCGATCCCCGTCTCCTCATGCGCCATCTTTGCGAGATGAATCCTGTTGTTAAATCCCGCCTCGTAAACTGCTTTAACTATCATATCTACACGATCTTGCGAGTAGGTACTAAATTTTTCCCCGGATATCCGCGAACGCTCCATGATCTCATCAATATCCAATCCTTTGGTCCTGATTTCTTCGTTCATAATTAACCTCTCCGCATTATGTTTTACGGCATTCCGATTACCAACTGTAACTCAATAAAATTAACTTGCAATCCGAAACTGTAAACTTAAACTGAAATCTAAATTAAAGGAAAAATAATGAAACGGATTTACTTACTGGCTTTTGCCATTGGAATGTTGGTCTCTGCCGGAAGCGTGCAGGCTCAGAAAAAGGTGATTGAAAAGATCATCGAGCTCGGCCGGACTGATAATCAGACGATGAACCACCTGGATGTGCTGACCAATCGCTTTGGCGGCAGGGTTTTGGGTTCCGATGCGTATGACAATGCAGCTGAATGGTGCGCCGCTCAGTTCAAAAAATGGGGAATGGAAGCAGAAATGGATGAAGCCGGCACCCTGCCGGTGGGATTTAACCGCGGACCCTGGTTTGGACGTTTGCTGAGCGAAAACGGGATGGTCCTGCACTTTGCCACCCCATCCTATACGTCCGGCACCCACGGCGTTCAACGCGGCCATGTGCTGATCGAACCAAAATCACAGGACGAATTCGACAGGATGAAGGGGGCATTGAAAGGTGCCTGGGTGCTTATCTCCGGAGAGAGTTCAGGATGGCCGGTCGATTATTCCGCTGATGGTGATTCCACACGGGCGAAAATTATTTTAAAGAACGACTCAATCAACAAACTCAACAGGGACATCATGAGGGAGAACCGCAAAATCCGTGAAGCTGAGCAGGAATACCAGAAAGCTCTGCTGAAAAATCCGGAAGCACAACGGACAACCCCGAAAGCAGAAGAGAAAAAACCTTTCCCGCTGATAGAGCAGCCTGCCCTGTTTTACAAGCAGATGCGCGAAGCCGGCATACTCGGAATTATCCAGTCAACCTCAGTGCCCATCCGCGTATACTACGATCGCAATATTTTCAGTAAAATGACTTTCGAAACATTGCCGACCATTCCGGATATCAAGCTGGAAGACCAGCAGTACAAGATTATCGAACAGATGTGCAAGGAGCGCAGGTATTTCCAGCTGGAATTCGATATCAGGAATTATTTCAAGATGGGCCCTGTAAAATATTATAATGTCATCGGAAAGATAAAAGGAACAAAATATCCGGATGAATATGTGCTCATGGGCGGTCACCTGGATTGTTTCGACGTAGCCTCCGGAGGCGTTGACGACGGATCCGGAGTCAGTCCGGCCATGGAAGCCGCACGCCTGATCATGGCAGCCGGCGGAAAACCGCAGCGCTCCATCCTGGTCTGCTTATGGGCAGGTGAGGAATTCGGCTTATTCGGGTCAAAAAGTTTTGTAGAGAGAAACACTAAAAACTGGGATAAGTTTTCCAATTATTTCAACCGCGATGGAGGCCCGACAGTGGCTAACAGTCTGACTGTCACCCCGGCCATGTACGACGATTTTGTAAAAATCTGTGAACCGCTCAACAGCATCAATCCTGATTTTCCTTTTACCCTGAACAAGCGAACAGATGAACCTGGCCCACGGCCAACCCGGGCAGGCGGATCCGACCACGCCTACTTTGCAATGAACGGTATACCCACTGTAAGTTTCGGGACCGCTGATACCAAAGGATACGACTTCAATTACGGGGAGATCTGGCACACCGAACGGGATATGTACAACAAGAGCATCGCGGAATACCAGAATCATACCTCAGTGGTTACCGCAGTAGTTGTATACGGCGTCGCCAATCTGGATCACCTGCTCTCGAGAGAAGGGCTGTATCTGGAGCCGGTGAAATAGACTGGCCTTAACAGCAGGTTAAAGCATTTAATTTAGGTCAAATACGGGGGTGGCAGGAAAAACAGGCTGCACTGGTGTAAGAATAACCGGATTTCCCCTGATGTTGGCTGTCTACGCTTGCCTTATTGCTGTGTTCATGACAATTAATACAGCTGAAAGTAGAGAAATTCGTGGAAGTAGTGTGGCATTCCGTACAAAGCGTCCATTTGCCTTTGTGCTTCCCGCTGTAAATACGAAAATACTGAGCATCATGATTCCAGGTTGATGGCGTCCATGCTGTCATCGTATGACAGGATTCGCACTCTTTCGGGAATTGAGCCGATACATGATTTGGATTCGTTGTGGCATTGTATTTCGCGGCATGACATCCATAGCAAGTATTCGGTGTCGTGGTATAGTTGCCTTTATGACAAAGTGCACAATTTGTTGCAATCGCTGAATGCGCGCCGGAGAGTACCCAATAATTGTTATGTATCGTGAAAGTTGCTGGAGTCCAACCCGCATTCGTGGTATGGCAATCGCTGCATGTTACAGCCAAGCCCAAACTTTTGTGATTGGGGTTTGTAGCCGCATTGTAATTTGTCTGATGGCAGGCAACGCAGGTGTTTGGAGTATTTGCATAACCAGTAGTATGGCATTTTGAACATAAGGTAGTTACATGAACCCCGGTAAGCGGAAAACTGGTTGTTGAATGGTTAAAGGATGCGTTCAGCCAATTATTTGCATTGTGGCACATCTTGCAGTCCAGCGGATAAGCCTGGGCCTTATGATCTTTCGCACCATCGTACTGAACCTGGTGGCAGGCAATGCAGTCAGTCCTGGTATTCAGTACGGTTCCCTTATCTTAGAAGGATTTAATAAAAGTAATTCATAACAGCACAGTAGTGCTAAACGCTGAAGTTTAATCGGGATTAACAGCACATGGAAAAATAAACCGAA
>JAPLDV010000111.1 GCA_026391235.1 Bacteroidia bacterium
CCGGAACCGGGACGATGACTTTGTCCAGTTTCTTCAGTTTTCTTGACTTTTTTGCCCCCCGGGTTGGAGTGTCAGCCACTTCGCTCATTTTGTTGTAATAAACTGAGTGGGTTTTGCCGAATTCGTTGGCAACTCTCATTCTTGCGACTTCGAAGGTCACATAATCGGTACCATCGTAGTTGTACGCAATTGCCCGGAGGTCTTCCAGCTTGCAGGTTACCTTTACGATGTCGAGGTTTTCAACTTTTTTCCCTTTTCCGATGTAGATTTTCTCAAATGTTTTCATGACGTTTTTATTTAAAAAATTATACGATTAAAAACTACCGGTGAGAAGAGTAACTGCCATGGAGGAATTGGAATACCGGAGCGATCGAAGGAGTGAGGATATGCCGAGAAAATCCATGGTACAATGCAGTGCAACGGAATGGTTATTCTTCAGAGGTATCTTCGCGGATAATTTGTGCTATAAAAAACTATTGTGTCGTGAAGGCGTTTGGCGAAATCGCCATCAGGAATGGGTATTGCAAAGAAAGTTGACAACCTCAGACATCGTAGGTAACCAGTGAGCTGGTATTTCCTACGGGTTATGCCGTACAATTACTTAATGGTATTGGTCGTGAACTTTGGAGTTGCAGGAATGCCGATAACTCCGGCAGGAGCTATACTATTATTCTTTTTCAGCAAAAAGGATGAGGTGGCGCTCCGGAAAGAGGAGCTGGAAAAACTTAAGAAAATTCAGACAGGATTTGTTGGCCTTCTTCCTTAGGGATCGGGGAAAAGCTTTTCAACGGGGCATTATTTTTTTTGGGAGCGGTTTAATCATGGGTTGGGGGCGGTTTGTAGTTTTTGGTTATTTATGAACTTTGATGCGGGCAAAGGGAAAAGAACAAAAGGCGAGGGGGGAATTTCCCCCTCGCTTTCAAATACACCCGGTTGATTATCAAAAATTTCGGTCGATCCATATTTCGAAAGAACGTTCAACAGATAAGTCGAGATCGAGCCAGACCTGGTGGATTTCATCGATTGCCCTGTTGCCATCATCACCCTGGGCGAAATAATCCTGAGAAAAAACCTCAACAGTGCCCAGCCAGGTATCAATCACACCGCAATCGCAACATGGCAACGTAACACCTGGTGATGTTTGTCCAGGGTTTCCGGATTGATTTACTCATGATGAATAGATATTAAGAGATTAAGAATTAATGGATTAAAAGAAAAGAGAGGGTATTTGCCCTCTCTTTTCATGAATATTTGAATGATTAGCATGGCATCAGATTATCATCAGCCATTGACAAATATCCCTGACTAGAAACAATCAGATGATCCAGCACCGATATATCAAGCAGCTGAGCAGCTTCCTTGATCTTTTTGGTGATTTTGATATCGGCATCGCTTGGAGAGAGGTTCCCGGACGGATGATTATGGGCCAGGATGACTCCGGAAGCCAGTTTTTCAACGGCTGCATTCAAAATCAACCGGACATCAGTTACCGTTCCGGAGATTCCGCCCTGGCTGATTTTTACGGTACTGATGACGGTATTTGATCTTGAGCAGAGAATGATCCAGAATTCCTCATAAGAGAGATCGGCGAGGATTGGACCTACGAGATTAAAGGCATCGGCGCTGCATCGGATTTTAGCCGGCACCGCACTGGGAGTTGAGCTTCTGCGCCGGCCGATTTCAAAGATTGCAGATACGCGGACTGCTTTATCTGCCGAAATGCCAAACACAGAGGACAATTCCGTAAAGGTCATTTTGGCGAGCGCATGAAGATCATTTCCTGCCAGGTTCAGCAGCTGTTTTGCCTGATCGGGAGTGATTCCGACAGCAACAGAAAAGAGTTCCGAATTTGTCAAAGCAGATCCCCCGATCTGAACCATTTTGGCAGCAGCGGAATCGTTTACTTGCCAGGGAGTCAAAAGCATTTTGTCGTACTTCATTTGATTAAGATTTAAAAATGAAGCACCTCATCTTGAGCAAGAACCGGATCAGGTCAAGGGCGAATGTC
>JAPLDV010000275.1 GCA_026391235.1 Bacteroidia bacterium
TTAAGAACTTTATTGGAGTACTTTTTATTTTGTTAATAACTCTCGTAAATTATGCTCACTTAGATAGACCTAATACAAATACTTGTTTTACCTTTAATATCTGTAATCACTTTGCCATTCTCCCTGAAGAGTAATCCTGACAGGATACTTTGCGGGAATGTCTTCAGAGAGAGGAAGTTATCCGTAGAGTTTGTAATTTGTTTCTGCCGATCATCTTTAAAAAAAATCGAACGTTTTTTTTCAAACAAATAAGATCAGGAGGTAAATATGCCAGTACAACCAACTTATCCGGGTGTTTATGTACAGGAGGTCTCCAGTGGTGTGAAAACCATCACAGGGGTCAGTACATCAATAGTCGTTTTTATCGGCCGAGCCAAATGGGGGCCGGTCAATGAACCTTTTCTATGCTTGAATTATTCTGATTTTGAGCGTGCTTTCACAACCGACACTTCGCTGGGAGATATGGCCAGAGCAGTACGATTGTTCTTTTTGAATGGAGGTATGCAATGCTATATTATGCGAATAGCAACGCTTTTAGATCTTACACCTGCTAATAATGCCAGTCGGGCAAGTATAACATTACATGATGCTGTTGCAGCGGATTCACTTATCATCCGGGCCAAATACCACGGTGATTTAGGAAATTCTATCCGTGCAGTCGTCGATTATGGCACACCACCTGCTGTCGATACGTTTAACCTGAAATTGTATCGGTTAGTGACTAATCGTTTTGGGGCTCAAGTGGAAACTGACATTCAAAAGTGGACAGGATTGAGCATTGACCCTGATCATCCGCGTTTTGTTGAAAAATATGTGGATTATAAGTGGGCAGGTATCAAATTGGCCACGGGTGCGACTCAGCGACCGGCTGTTAGCCCTGTTGGTCCGCCTGTTGTGGTTTCGGTATTATCTGGTGGTGCCGACGGCATTGCACCACTGTCATCGGATTATGATGCTGCTTATTTAATTCTCGATAAAGAGATTGATATTTTTAATCTCATGATCCTGCCTAAGGATATAGCATTTGCTATGGCAGGCCTTTGGGGAAATGCAAGTGTTTTTTGCCAGAAGAGGCGTGCTTTTTTACTGATTGATCCTCCCGAAACCTGGACCACAGTTCAGGAAGCCACTGATCTTACTACCGGGGTGACAGTACTCCGCACAGGATTGGTAAAAGACCATAGTGCTGTTTTTTATCCACGTGTTTCCATCCGTGAAAATGGTTCAACTATTCATGTTGGACCGGGTGGCGCTATCGCTGGCTTAATGGCACGAATTGACAGCAACCGTGGTGTATGGAAAGCACCTGCCGGTGTTGAAGCCGACCTCCGGGGAATCAATGGTCTTGAGTACCGGTTTTCTGACGGTGAAAATGGCGTATTGCCCAACGATGAACCATTATGGTCGCAGATCCGCCTGAATGTAGGTGCATTTATGCACAATCTGTTCATTCAGGGAGCTTTCCAGGGTCAAAATCCAAAAGATGCCTATTTTGTAAAATGCAACAAGGAAACTACCACCCAGAACGATATCAATCTTGGTATCGTCAATATCTGGGTTGGCTTTGCTCCGCTGAAACCAGCAGAGTTCGTTATTCTTTATCTTCAACAAATGGCTGGAAATCTTAATCTATAATATACATTGACCATGGCAAAGTTTAGCGTAAATACACATCGGTTTGACCCATACAAAAACTTCAAGTTCCGAGTTAAATGGGATGGAAAGTATGTTGCCGGTGTAAGTAAAATTGGTGCTTTGAAACGGAGTACGGAAATGGTCGAACACCGTGAAGGCGGGGATCCGAGCACTTCGCGTAAGTCTCCCGGAAGGACTAAATTTGAAGCTATATCCCTGGAACGAGGCATTACCCATGATCCTGAATTTGAACAGTGGGCCAATAAAGTCTGGAACTTTGGGTCCGGATTGGGAGCAGAGGTTTCACTGAAAGATTTCCGCAAGGATATTATTATTGAAATGTACAACGAGGCCGGTCAACTGGTGATAGCCTATAAAGTTTACCGCTGCTGGGTATCCGAATTTAACGCCCAACCCGACCTGGATGCGAATGCAAACGCCGTAGCCATTCAATCGATCAAGTTAGAGAATGAAGGATGGGAGAGGGACTATGATGTAACGGAACCCACGGAACCTTCCTTTACCGAACCCTCATGATCCGGTAATTGCTGACTAACCATATGCCTTGACCCTGTCGTAATCTTAGTTCAGTCTGGATGATCACAGTTGTACCCCTCCGGTTTTTACCTGGGAATAAATGGATTCATATCCGTGAATTGTGCGGCAAAGATGAGCAATCTGTCGCAGGTACACGGTCGATCGACGCCATCTGTCTGATTGATAGGTTATTGCAAGAGATTGGCGGGAGCGATTCGGTAATACCCGGTGCAGCGAAACTTCCCATTCCGGACCGGGACCGTTTACTGACGGCGGTCTATTTCAACACCTATGGTTCGCAGATAGAAACCACCATCACCTGTAACGCGTGCAGCAGCAGGTTTGATTTAAACTTCTCATTGGATGAATGGGTGCAAGACATAACGACTGGTCAGGCAGGACGAACAAACGGACAAAAAGGCGATTACCCGTTCAAGGCTCCCGGAGGGGTGGAATTTCGGCTGGCAACAGGAGAAGATGAGATGGCTGTTATGGGAATGGAACCTGCTATGGCTGAGGCTGAACTGTTGAAGAGATGCCTTCCTGAAGGAACCCGGGAATATAACAGCAATATCCTGCAACAGGCAATGCAGGATATTGCGCCCCTTGTTGATGCGGAATTCGAAGCGCAATGCCCGGAGTGCACTGAAAATCAGATCATGCATTTCAACCTGCAGCAATACCTGCTATCCTCCCTGCTCAAAGAACAGAAAAAACTGGTGATGGAAGTGCATCAGCTTGCGCGGGCTTATGGTTGGGGATTGAATGAGATCCTCAACCTTCCGAGGAGTATCCGACATTCGTATGTATCTATGGTGGAATCGATATAAAAATCATATTGATCACGACAAAATATGGCTTCCTACCTCTCACAGATCATCAGCAATACGTTCGGATTATCCGGTGCAGGCCAGATTCAACCTGAGATTCAGAACTGGCAGCACCCTGGTGTAAACACCGGAGAGGACCCCTTCGTTGAGCATGAAACTGTAATGACAAGGCCTGACTTTTCCGGTAATGATTCCAATGAAACGAGAGAAAACATTAACCGTACCTCCAAGGTGAACAGAAATGAAAGTCCTTTACAGGATATTACAGCGGCTACAATTGAAAATGCAGAACACGGCATTTCCCTGAGTGGCAAAGTAACTGAAAAACAAGAGTATAAGCCCCCTGATCAGGAAAAAGCCTTTCAGCCGGAACCAGAAGCCAGAGCGATTATTTCAACAGATATTACTTCCGGTATATCTGAGGCTCCCGTGAAGGATAGGGCTGTTCGGGCAGAACCTGTAAGCAGGAAAGAATCACAGGGGATATCACCTGTTAACCTGCATACGCCCCTGGCTCGAACCTCCCCGATCGGTGTACCTAAGGAGGAACCGGCTCATTCCTCCCCAAAGGAAAACCAGGTTATAAAAAGTGATGAAGGAATTATTTTTCGTGATGGAGTTTTACCGGATATGCTGATCAAAAGGGTTGAACCGGATATTTCATCGCGCCCTTTCTTTCAACAACAACCAAAACAACAGTTTGTTGAAAGGGGAAGCCGCGATATACTACCAAACGAACCGGTTACAAACATCACGGCAATTAGTACCAAGCGGGAAACGCGTTTGGTCATCGGGAAATTAACCGTTGAAGTCGTTCAACAGGCAAAGGAGAAAAACATTCCGGTACCGCCACCGGTTATGGTAAATAATAAACCCTCACTATCAGGTCAACGACGAAATGAAGGCGGATCAACAATAAAAATAAAATTTGGACTGGGACAATTGTAACATGGCACTTGATAATTTAAATCTAGTAACCGAAACCTTGAAAAGGTTGATTGAAAATTGTTTCAAGGTTTCTCCTGCGTGGCCAACGCCGGATACACTGCCGAAAATATCTGCCATGCCTCCCGATAAATTAAAGGGTGATGTCGTCGGCATTTATTTGTACCATGTTTCTGAAGATGGTCATTGTAAAAACCTGGCGCCTCCCGGAAGCGAATTCCCGCCTGTCCGGTATACCCCGATGGGCCTTAATCTCTTTTATTTATTGACAACTCATAGCGATCTCAATGAAGATACCGGCCCAAACAATGAACAGCTGATGATCACGATTGCAATGAAAGCATTGCATGACTTTCCGATCATCGATACTTCTACAGGACTGACAATCAATGAAATTGATCCGGTTTCCGGCTCGACAATTCCGGTATTTAAAACTTTTTTCCCCTCTGTACTCATGGGGACTGACAACCGGTTCCGGATCGAATTGCTACCGGTCACGCAAGCTGAAGCGGTGAGTTACTGGACCGCCGGCAGTTCGCCATTGCGCCTTGCAGCATATTACAGGGTGTCAGTAATATTCATTGAACCGGAAGAAAGTAAATCCCGGCCCGGCAGGGTGCTTTCCTTTGGTGTCAATACGTTCGTCGGCAGCGGACCAAGAATTGACGGCTGCCGCAATACACTATCCTTCACTTTGCCGCACAAGACCCAAATGAACGAGATTGAACTCAGGCCCGCCCAGGTGCCGTTCGGTCAGCAGGTCATGTTTAGCGGATCGGGTTTCGGTGGAGGCGCGACAAAACTTTTGTTAAGAAATGCGAAATGGGATAGCTCTCTTGCGGTTGACAGCGCATGGGGACTTATATTTTCGGGAAAAGGAGCAACCATAACGATACGGAATACCATACCGGATGCTCATGGCAACCCGGTACCCATCCTCCCGG
>JAPLDV010000188.1 GCA_026391235.1 Bacteroidia bacterium
GAGAAGAGGAGGACCGGAAAAAGGGCGAAGAATGATAGTAAGCTTCTGGTTTTCATAAGATTTATAGTTTTAATGTTGTCGGTTGCCGGGAAGTTCAGAGGAGCGTATAGAGGTCCCCGCTTTCGCGGGGATGACAGAATAGACCGCTTTCGCGGGATTGATAAGGAGACACCGTACAGGGTGATCGGTTTTTGATTTTGGTTATTAAGTAATTGGAGTTTATTTGATTTTTGGTTTTTGTCGTTTGTTATTACTAATGGCAATAAAGATATATATTTGATGGAAAGGATAAAACCAGATTATGGCATATAGTGAAAGCGCTCAGAGGCTGAAAGAGGCGATCATCAAGGCAATTGACGATCACCAACTTACGCTTGACGAATACGACGAGATCATACACATCGCAACGGAAGACGGGCATGTCGATCCACAGGAGCGGGCTTTGCTTTCGGAGCTGCAGGATATGATTGAGGACAGATCGGTCCGGTTAGTGGCTAAGCAGTAGTTCAACCTTTACAATCTCCGATTGCGTGCCGATCCTCACAGGTGCCGCCCACAGACCCAGACCGGAAGACACATAATAGCTAGTTTTTCCGGTCTTCTGATATCCGTAAGGTAACTGATATATTTTTTTAACCAGATAATTAAGCGGGAATATCTGCCCGTTATGCGTATGGCCTGACAGTTGCAGATCGATATTGTTTTTCAGTGCATCCCCCATCCGGGCCGGGTTGTGATCCAAAAGGATTTTCGGAAGATTGCCTGTTATACCCGAGAGAATGGCATCCAATGGTTTGCGGCGGCGCTGGGAAATATCATCGCGGCCTATCAGAACAAAGCGTTTATCAATGGTCACAGCCGAATCACGAAGCAATACAATACCCGATTTTTTATAGAAATCAACTGCTTTTGCTATGTTTCCGTAGTATTCATGATTTCCGAAAATGGCATAAACTCCGTACCGGGCTTTCAGTTTCCTAAGCTCCTCATCCATCTTTTGAACCTCAACCGCACGAATACTGTGATCGAGCAGGTCGCCCGCAAACAATATGATATCGGTCCCGGCCTGTCCGTCCCCTTTCGGAATTTCCAGGTTTAGCTCCTTAACAGCAGGATGCCTGAAACGATAATTTCCAATGACTGAGAACAGGGTGAACAACCCAATGACGGATATGAAAGTAATGAACTTGACCTGCTGATAATTGGTATAAACCCAATCGGGATAAAATTTTATAAAATGATTAGAGATTCGTATGATATCTATGAACAGAGCAGCCAGAATAAAATATAGGAGTCCGATCATCCAGTAGGCCCCAATGTTTTCCAGAATAGCCGTGAGGAGGTAAGGCAGCCGGTCGCCGAGGGCCATCGCAACGAACATAGAGAGCGAACTGAGAATAAACAGGATGGTGAAAATGGTGTGCAGCAAGGTGTTTGCCGGCAATGCCTGCCACGAGCGCTTAAAAAGGTAGAAATTGATTCCGCCGTATAAGGCAAGGGCTATGAAAATTCCGATTTTGTTCATGCCGGAAAATTAGTGAATTAAGATAATACTAAGCAAGAACACCACAATAGGCACAAAAGTTCACATTAGAAGAGAACGCTGATGATTCCCAGCTCATTTCTCCGATCAGGCGGATTATCTTCATAAGCCCTCCCCCCAGCCTGAAGAGCCTGGGTAATAATGCTGAAACCCCTGCCAATACCAAGGTATTAAAATTATGTTGCCCCCGGCTTCAGCCGGGGGATAATAATGATAATCAATGAATTAATGGACTTTAGTCCAATTTTTTTAATCTCATTGCCAAATGTCCATCAGAATTTGGACTAAAGTCCATAAGGCTTTGTGGATCAATATAATCCCCCAAATAAATTTGGGGGCAACATAGAAAAGAGCACCCTGATATTTGAAGCGTTTGTCATATTACTACACAGCCTCTGAAGGCCGGGGTTACTGATGGCTGTCGATATTGCTCTTTATCCATTAAATTGAATTCTATTTGGAAATAAATATTTTGTATTCACTTGATCTATTGACGATTATCGATTGTCCGTTAACCGTTACAATCCTTCTCCGACCT
>JAPLDV010000478.1 GCA_026391235.1 Bacteroidia bacterium
TCTCCCCCAAAAAGACATTTTGGCATATAATCCGCCTGATTATTTTCAGGTAAAGCCGTCATTTCGTTATTTTTGTTTTTTACCGCCAGTTAAATTGACAAAAGCAGCGGCCTTATTTAAATCCACATCACATCTTTCTTGTTTTACAAGAAAGATTGAGCAGGGCATTGCTCTGATGATTTCATCATTATTTCCTCCAACAAGCATGCGTTCCAGGCGGCCCTCTTCGTGGCTGCGGAGGATAACCAGATCAATATCTTCTTCCTCTATTATCTTCAGGACAACCCCGGAAGGGCTGCCTTCCCTGACAAATTCCTTGATTTTAAGTCCTTTCTTATTTTCGGCGCTGATAATATTATGCAGATTTTCTTTATGCTTTTGCATTTCCTTTTTATGTTCTTCTTCAATGGAAAACATGGGTATACTCCACCCCTGAAGCCATGCTGTATCAGTAACGTGAATTACAGAAAGTTCTGCTTTATATTTGCCGGATAATGAAATCCCAAACTCTATCGTTTTTTTACAATACTTAGTCAGCCAGCTGACAACAAGAATATGCTTGATAAGATTCATACTCTGCCTTCCTTCCTCTTTTTCAGTTGTCTTGTTTCATGCATGATTTCAATTTGCCATCGATATAGAAAGAAATTAGACCATCTGCCTTACACTTACTCTTGTCTATGGTTACCTCCGCGGACAGCACACAAGATTCTAATTTACCATTGCTGTAAAAACTAACAGAACCGCCATTTTTACATCGGATGTTATTCGCATCGTAATCATCTTTGAGTTGGCAAGCTTTTAATGATCCGTTGTTATGAAGAACAACGTTTGCACCGGAATTACAAGTTGATTGGTCAGCAGCGTAGACATTAAAAATAACTAATATTAATATTAATGCTAATGCTAAACTCAGCGAAAACAAATTATCTACAATTTTCATGAAATATTGTCTCCTTTATCTGCGGACATTAATTCATCCGGACTCAGTTGTTACGTTTTAAGCCTATTGATAATTATTTCTATGATTATATTTGCAAATGGCTTGCCAACAAGGGAAGATAATCATAAATTTTGATTAACTCTTTAATAACAAATTGTTAGATAAAAGAAGAGAACCGCCCAAAAGAATGGCATGATTCGTTTGGCCTCAGTATTTGGTGGAACCTCAGCATATTGAGGGATACTTAGCGACACTCGCTGAAAATGAGTGGAACGAAATTTGTCCCTGCCACCTGAAGGTGGCGGGATAATTCGCTCTAAGATTTTTCGAGCACTACGTTTCGGCGCAGTGCCCTTTAGGGTAAAAATCAAGGCTCATTAAAGCGGAAGTGGTAGTGAGACTCTCTGAAAACGAGCATCGCGAAGTTTGAAGAGTTAGTCGAACTATCCAATAGCCTTTGGCTATTGGGAATTATCCCCGAAGCGTAGTACCCTGAAGGGCATCTGCGACGTAGTGGGATAGTGAGCACCGTTTGGTATCCCAGGAGCAAAGCGATCGTGACTCCCGCTGATAATGAGACCCAAGCTTCAGAAACAAAGTGCACTGAAGCTTGCTAGACGAATTATACCAGGCGCGAAGCGCCGTGGTAAAGCGAATGGAGTGACGCTCGAAGTGCAAAAGGAACTAGTGAGTCCCAAGTTTCAGAAGAGAAGCGCACTGAAATTTGTTGGACGAACTATCCCGCCGCAGGCGGAGGATATCGCA
>JAPLDV010000274.1 GCA_026391235.1 Bacteroidia bacterium
GGCCCATTGGATCCGGCGATCAGCCAGTTTTCATAATCGCGCAATAAGCCATCTTCTTCAAACCAGACTTTCCGCCGGTCTCCATTCTTATCGATAATATTGATCAGACCGAAAGCAAAATTGCCAATCGTGATACATTCACCCGCTCCATAATTCGCTATTTTATAAGGTGCATTATCTGTTTTCATCTCTCGTAAAAAAACACCCTGATGATCGAAGAAGATAATCTTTTTACCAACCTCATCTGTTATGGCCAGCTGATGGTCAGGGGTAATACAGAAATCACTCATACTGGTGAACTCGCCCGGTCCTTTTCCGACCCGCTTGATTTTAAATTTGAATTTTCCATTGTAATCAAAGGCAAACAACGTTTTCTCGCTCAACCCTTCCAGGATGAAAATGGTGGAGTCGCCGCAAACAATCTTGTTTATCGCGCTGCCCATTAAACAATCAGGCGTGGTTTCCAGCGGGATGAAAGTTATGGAATCCACCAGTCTTGAAAAGGTAATCCTGCTCGAATCGGGCCCGACTGTTATAACATCCAGTCCAACTGGAAAACTCTTTTGATCTGATCGGGTGCAGCTGAACAACATGCTCAGAATCATCAGTGCCAGGGTTGTAGTTTTCGCCATTCGGATTCTGTAACAGGATGTTTTATTAAATCCAGACTCAGAAAGATAGTGAATAAGCCTTATCTTTATAACATGACTCTGAAAGAAATAATCGGGGATAAGTCAGGAAACCTTTTGAATCTTTGCCTTTCGCATCAGGTTAAGGAACTATATTTCTTTGGCTCTGCAGTAAAAGGGACATTTGATGACAGTAAAAGCGATTTGGATATTTTAGTCACGATTGACCTATCCGATCCTTTGGACCGTGGTGAAAAATTGATTTCTTTCTGGGATAATATGGAACTGCTTTTTAAAAGAAAGGTTGATTTATTGACTGAACCATCCATTCAGAATCCTTTTTTATTGTCTAGCATCAATTCCTCAAAAGTTTTAGTCTATGACCGACATCGACCGGAAATACTTATTTGATATACTGACTGCAATTGAACTGATTGAATCGTTTACGAAATCGGTAGTTTCCTATAATGAGTATTTATTGGATATTAAAACCCGTAGCGCTGTTGAACGTCAACTAGGAATTATAGGTGAAGCGGTTAATAAATACGATCTGGAAAACCAATCCCTAACCTTAATCCATGCCCGTAAGATTGTTGGTTTTCGCAATAGATTGATCCATGCTTATGATAGTATTGATCAATCCATAATCTGGGCCATAATTCTAAACCACCTTCCTCTTCTTAAAAAAGAAGTCGAGCAAAAACTTGGCAACTAAAATTTCATGAAAAAGACCCTACTCCTTTCCGCATTCCTCATCGGGATTGCCGCCGCCGCTTTCGCCGGCGCCCTTAAAACCCGCGAGTACACGCTGTTGTCTCCAGATCAGAAACTGAAAGCAGTGATCCGGATCGACAGCACCATCTGGTTTGAACTCTACCGTAATGGGACACCCCTGATGTCCAGCGAAGCCATCGGTTTAAAACTGCCTGATGGAACTTTTATTGGGATTAATCCTGTGGTGAAAAAAACTCAGGAGATTAAAGTGGATCAGGTTGTTAAGCCAGAGATCCGGGAAAAATCCGAATCGATCAGGGATAATTATCAGGAACTGAAACTGATGTTCAAACCTGATTACAGCCTGGAATTCCGGATGTATAATGAAGGTATGGCTTACAGGATCATTTTGAACAGGCCGGGCGACCTGGTGATCGAAAACGAACTCGGCGGATACCGGTTTGATGCGAAGGATTCCGTTTGCCTGGCACTGGAAAAAAGTTGAAGGTGAAAGGGGTGGATAGTCCTTATGGTCAGACCGAAGTGTTGGAATACGCCCCATACATTGCAAAAATCAAAGGTACACGGACATTGCCCTGGCGGATCATCGCGGTATCAGAAAAGGATGGTGACCTGATTACTAACCAGATGGTTTACCTTCTGGCCGATCCGTGTGAAATAGCTGATCCTTCGTGGATCAAGCCCGGCTGGGTGATCCTCGACTGGTGGGCCCGGCGGAATATCTTCGGTGTTGATTTCAAGGCGGATATCAATACCGAAACGGCCAGGTACTTTATCGATTTCTGCGCAAAATACGGGATCACCTATTTCCTGTTTGATGATGGCTGGTCGGACCTGGGGAATATTCTGAAGATCCGTCCGGGACTGGATATGGAACAGGTTATGACCTATGCAAAACAGAAGAAAGTAAAGATCCTTCTCTGGCTGGCGGCAGCCACTTTCGAACGGCAGATGGTTGAAGCGCTCGACCTGTATGAGAAATGGGGCATCGCCGGGATCAAGGTCGATTTCATGAACCGCGACGACCAGGTGATGATGAATTTTTATGAAAAGGTGATGCAGGAGACTGCTATGAGGCAAATGGTGGTAAATTTTCATGGAACCTGCAAACCGACAGGCCTCCGGCGTGCCTATCCCAACCTGCTCACCCAGGAGGGGCTCATCGAGTTTGAGTTTTCAGGCTGCTCCGACTGGGACAATCCCGATCATCACAATACCCTGCCGTTCCTGCGCAACGTGGCCGGTCCGATGGATTACACCGACTGGACGCCGAGAGATTTTACACTGGATTTCAGCTTCCTGCCGGAAGGGAATTTCACTCTTGATCTGATCCGCGATGGCATCAACGCGGACATCAGGGCCATCGATTATAAAATGGAATCAATGAAGGTTGACCGGAATACAAAGCTGAAGGTTCACCTGGCGCCGGGTGGTGGTTGGGTGGGGTGGATCAGGTAAGGGTTGAAAAGTGTTGGGGGCTGTTACAAAGTTATTCCAACAATTCCTTTTTTTGAGCATCCTGCGATTTTTTGAATTGAATAACGCCATTGACCCTCTAAAATTCCTGACGGTTTCAGGGAGCTAATCAAGTACAAATGTCACAGTTATAAGCGTCATCCATGCCACATCTAGTATAATCATACGGATATAGCGGTTTCGTTGCCGTTTGTAATTATTCGATAAATCCCTGTGTTGGTTCAAATCCCTCAGGAAAATTATCACAAATCCAACATTAAACAGGGCAGTAGTGAAAGGAACAATTAGAAATACTAATGGTAATAATTCGAAATAAAGCACGATGCCAACCATTAAAAAAGTGACAACATTAATGTTAGCGCACACCTGCAATCGCGCATCG
>JAPLDV010000459.1 GCA_026391235.1 Bacteroidia bacterium
AGACTCGGTGAATTGAGGATATTTTCAAATTCCGGTTGTCCCACGAAAACAATCTGAAGCCGCCATGATAACAAGGACCCCAGATCGGATAATTTCCCCAGTTCTTGTAGTGTTTCTATAGCAAGATGCTGTGCCTCATCGATGATCACCGCCACCATCTCATCGTTGCCGATATGCAACAGATATTCAACAAGCTGATTTAGAAGGGTTTCTTTGTCTTTCCCTGTAACCTCAAGGTATAGCTCCCTGAGGATGATTTCCAGAAGTTCTTCAAAGGTAATTAATGGATGAAAAATAAAGGCTGTTTTTACTTTATCATCGAGGCTCGTCAAGAGAGAGTGAATAAGGGTTGTTTTGCCTGTTCCCACTTCTCCTGTAATGCTAATGAAGCCCTGTCGACTTTCTATGCCTTTTATCATCGCATCCAAGGCTTTTCGGTGGCTCGATGTTAAATATAGAAATTTGTGATCCGGCGTAATTTCAAAAGGCTTTCCCGAAAATCCGTAAAATTCATTATACATTTTTTGCCTCATAAACTTCATATTGCGATTTCAATGAGTTTGCACCTGAGTGCAGGATCCGGTTGACCCGCCTTGAATATTTGTACCACATGTTAAGTTAGAGTTCAATTATTGTTGATTATTTCCAATAGAAACCGCCATGCCAACGCGTCGGCACAAATAATAATGAAAATATGTCGCCGTCACGCGATTATTCTGACCCGCATAAATCTATTTTCAGGAGAAAGATTGCATATTCACCGAGATTAACAATTTGAGGAAGAAAGAAATAAACCTGATGTCAAGAAAACTTTGTCCTATGATATCCTATAATCGCTTAAGATAATTTAACAGATTTTTTTCTAACCCTGACTGTACTACAGCC
Source organism: Bacteroidia bacterium (assembly GCA_026391235.1). Next base: position 886 of record JAPLDV010000459.1, read on the forward strand.
ATAAAATTAGGATCGTTCTTTATTTTTTAAAAGGGGAAATGCACAGCCTCATAGGTTAAGGAAGAAGTGATTGTTGAGTTCATCTACTTAGTTTCAGTAATGGGCAGTTGTCAAATTTGAGAATTGCCATTCGTAATCAGTTTTAGAGTCTCCCGTCAAATCAACGGCAAACTCCACTGCGTTTAGCATCTTCTAACAATTTACAGATCCCCAATGCACAGGCTTTTTGCACATCAAGGCAGCCCATCATTTTGTTGCCCTGATTAAAATAAGAAATTCCTCTGTTTTTGTAAGCATCGGCAAAATCTTGTTTCAGTTGAATGGCCTTATTGAAGTCCTCGATGGCACATGAATTTTGGCCGAGCATACCGTAAGCAGCTCCTCTGTTATTGTATGCATTTTCAAAATTCGGTTGCAGTCGGATTGCATGATTATAGTCTTCAATGGCAAGCCTGTACTGGCTGAGTTTAAAGTTAGCAATCCCCCTGTTGAAGTAGGCATCGTCATAATTCTTTTTTATACGAATGGCCTCGTTATAATGATAAATAGCCTCCTCAGTTTTTCCTTCGATAAATAAAGTAAGACCAAGATTGTTATGCACCAGATAATTATCCTTTGTTACCTGTAAAGCGTGGTTAAAGAGAGTGATGCTGTTTTTCCAATAGCCGCATTGTTGCCACGTTAAAACTGAAAAGATGGCCAAGGCGGCTATTGCCGCCGTAAATAATAATTTTTTTCTTATTTCTTCGCTTTTAATCAAAGACGGTATGCCCCATGCCAGCATTATGGCAATGCCGATAGAAGGTATATAAGTATGGCGGTCGGCCATCGCTTGCGTGCCAACTTGCACCAGCCCGATTACAGGAATAAGAGTTCCCAAATACCAAAACCAGCCCACGAATAAAAAAGGCATTTTCTTAATGTAATAAAGAACTGTGGCGGTAATTAATATAAGGATGAGGCCGGAAATCAAAATTTCCCCAAGAGGCAGGGATAATTCATAAGGGTAAAATACTGCTAAATCAACAGGCCAGAAAATTTTTCTCAAATATGCAACATATGAAATCATAACATTGGCAATACGTACAGAGAAGGGAAATCGTTCCATGGAAACAATCGCACCAGCTGTATTTTGAGTCACTATAGTCACAATACTGGAAATGACGGTTAAGACAATAAAGGGAATCTTTTCCCCTATGAGCATAACGGTTGAATTGTTACGGCTTGTGGGTACATCTTTTATCCAGCGACCCAGCGGCCAGTAATCTAGAAGAAACAACACAAAAGGTAGGGTGACAACTATGGGCTTACTCATCAAAGCGCATATAAAGGGGAAAAGAACAAGCAGATACCTTTTTATAATCGGTTTTTCCGTATAATAGATATAAAGGCAGAGAGTAAGCATCCAGAAAAAGGCGCTCAAGACATCTTTTCTTTCGGTTATCCAAACAACTGATTCCAAATGCAGCGGATGCAGAGCGAAAAGAGACGCGATAAAGGCGCTACGCCAGACAGCACCAGTCATGCGGTTAAAAATCCAGAACAGCAATAAAACGCTTAGAATATGCAGGATGAGGTTTGTAAGATGATAACCGCCAGCATTCAAGCCATAGAGTTGATAATCGAACATAAAGGAAAGCCAAACCAGAGGAAGCCAAAAACCGGCATGTCTTGTGCTACATGCCCAACAAAATCCGTCCAGCGTGATTCCAGACTGGATATGACGGTTTTCCGTTACATAGAGATTATCATCTAAATTGACGAAGTCATATTGATTCACCTGCCAGTAAACAGCAAGTGTAATTGCTGCCAAAACAATATATACAATCAGAATCCGTTCCTTGGAACTAATATTTATCTTATTTAGCATAGAGACATACCTCTGATGCTTATACCACATGTTAAATTTGAGTTCAGCAGTTTTCAATTATTTCCGATTGAAATGCTGTGTGAATTATGAAAATTAGAAAAACAACATTACAGGAAAAAACATTGTGGCTATAAAAAAAATTACCGAAACATTTCGGAGGCAGCTCTGTACTTATTAGAGATAGACATCCGCAGACGACTATACCCGGTATAGGGGCAACTATTTTTGGTCAACACTTCGCAGAAAATAACGCCTTGTTTCCCTGCATTTCCTACTATTGCCTGAAATTAAAAAGACAGTATAACTACGCCAAATTTAAATTTCTTTCGTTATTCCGCCATATCCCTGCATTCCCTCTTTTTTGCATTCAGGGTCTAGAGGGTGTACGCCTGTCCGGATTCAAATCCCGGCTTCGCACCATTTTTTTGTCCTCGTTAACTTCTAACTAATAATAATAAATATATTACGTATTTTTATCTACACGCTTTTTACTTGACGCCCGCCATTATATTGCTCTATTGTGAAACTCCAATTCTAATGAAACTCAGATATTACAAGCGCAGTGCAGTAATATCTGGCAGTTGAATTATCCCGCCAAAGGCGGGGCAAAGCGTGATTAAGAAAACATGATTGAAAATATAGTCAACAATTTATCTTTATATTTGCAAGGTTCGGTTTTTTTAGCGTTTCTCGCCGCTTATCTGGGG
>JAPLDV010000722.1 GCA_026391235.1 Bacteroidia bacterium
CAGGTGGAACTCAGCGTTCATTTTGCGGTAATTCGGATTAAAAAGGAAGATATACCCCTTATTATTCAGGATCGCACTCGTTCCATCGCAGCGGCCAACCATGGGCTGTCCGATGATCGGCATGATATTTTTCAGATAACCGGCATTTCCATCGGTAAAGTCCATCCACTTTTTGAAAAACTGCTTATCCGCCTTGGTGAATGCATTGAATTCCTGCTCATCTCTCGCCGGCAGATAATTCACCACATGGTTAAAAGGTGCCGTGGCGATTGCCGAAATCATATTGAATTTCCATCCCAGGTAATCCCAGTCGCGTGTGCGGTATTTGTCGCGGCGCATTACATCTTTGGCATCGCCCCGCTGCGTTTGATGGGTAATGAACCCCGGCCTGATCTCAACCGGAGTAAAATCACGGGTCATCAGTCTCCAGGCCACCCAGCGCTGGCGGCCGGCGGTAACCCGGTCGGTGCTCAGATCCGGAAAGGCATTGAAACTTCCGGGCTGCTCATCGGTCATCAGCGGATGCGGATAGGTTCCTGCGAGCCAGGTCCAGGTGCCAAAACCATGATATTGCTGCCGTCCATCGACAATCATCTCCGGCACGCGACGGCGCAATTCCTCCAGAATCCTCCGGGTGCCAAACCATTGCTGGTATTTACTTGAAACCAGGCCGGCATCATCGGTATAGGCTATCCACCAGTGGTCAAAGGAATATCCTCCGATACCGGTATACTCGTAAAAATCAATCAGCAGATTCACCCACCAATCCTGAAAACTCCTTAAGCCGGTGTCTACAGTCAGATACCCTTCCGGTTTTTGTCCGATTTTGGTGCGCCATTCGGTCCATTCGGGATTTTGCATAAAGGGCAGTGAAGGGTAGGCATAGGCTAATAGTTTGATATTCTTGCTTTTGGCATAATCAAGGATATCCTGAATATCAGCCGGGATCGGATCGCGTTTAGGCATCCACTCGCCTTTGCGGATCTTCTGACCCATATTCAGGAACAGCAGGCTCTCCCACCCCCAGGCATCCGCGTTGTTGTCCAATGAAGTCAAGCCACGGTGGTCCGGAGTGTAAAGTACATATTTACAACCGGTTGCGGAAGCCTGGTCAATCATTCTCTTGTATTCGGTGCGGCCTTCAGTGGTAGCCATGTTGATCTGATAATCATTCTCGCACCATCCCACATGCACCCTGACCCCTTTCTGCGGCTGCCCGATGAGGAAGGCACGGGCACAGTCGGTTACCGCTTTGACTTCGGCGTAATCAATCCTGGACCCGCCTGCCAGAAAACCGGCCGGATCGGGTTCATAAACCCATTCAGGCGCCATATCCTGCCTGAAAGTATTTCCGGTGAGCCGGTAAGTTCCGATACACATCCGGTCGGAAGGGAAGGAGCCATTGGCAGGGTTCCAATTCATCTCCGGATCGTATGACAATTTAACATCCTGACCGTCAGCCTCATATTTGACGTACGGATTCTGAATCAGCATAAAAAAACCATTGTCTGCATGATTTATATCTTCAGATTCCAGTCGAAAGGAAAGGCCATATTTCCCACCCGTCAGCTGAAAAGTTTCCTTAATCCGGTTTTTCACCTTCCCTGAAAAAAGGATTATCCGGTTGACTTTGAAAACATCGGTTTTTTTTGAATCGATAAACAGCTGTCTTGAAAGAAAATGCCATCCCGGTTTCAGTTCGTTCATCAACCTGAAACCATACTCCCCGGTTTCATAAAAATGAGTAACCGAGCTGTCAGATTTTATAGTTCGTGCAATGTCCATTCGATCTGATCTGAATTCCTTTCCATTAATGGTAATTATGAAATTTACACTGTCCAGCTCGATCGGATGATTCCAGTCATGATCCTTAATGATCTGCTGATCAACATTTTTTTCGCTAAAGTTCAGATGACCGTTTTTCAAATCTTTGGTCCCGCAGGATACTAATGATGATAGCACCAATAGGATACATGGCATAATTCGGTTTGTTGTTTTCAAGATTAAGTGTTTTGTTGACACTAAAAATAATCATCCGACGGGATAAAGCCATCCTTGAACAAAAAAACATAGCCGGTGTTTGTAAATAATTAATTTAGCCAAAAAATATATGGCGTTGAATACAGCATTTTGGGTCAGGGCCCTTCAAACGATACCGCGCGTTACCAAAGAAGAGTGGGATAATCTGGGTGTGATTTCCCGATGGCTGGTAGCCACACGATCCGGTGTACTGATTATGACCGCCTTTTCGGCCATTTTGGGTGGACTGCTGGCTTACATGGATGATTCTTTTAATAAACCGTTTTGTACCTTGAGCTTGCCGGCTTGTTCTTCCTTCTGTTTTTCACCTGGCCCTTAAAATATATCGGTCTGGGCGAACTCACGGTTATTCTGGTTTGGGGCCCATTAATGATCGGCGGAACCTATTATGTAACAGCCGGTTACTATTGGAACCAGGTTGTTACCTGGATATCTGTTCTTTATGCCATCGGGCCGGCTTCGGTAATCATTGGAAAGCACATCGACAAACTAAAGCAGGACCGCGAAAAAAAGATTTTCACCCTTCCGGTTATTATCGGTGAAGAGATTTCCAGGTTTGTCACGTTGGACTTATGGGCGGTTCAATACATCGGGTTTATTTTTCTGGTCATTTTCGAAAGGCTGAGCTGGCCGATCCTATTGATCTTTTTTGCCTTGCCCTACCTGGTTACTAAAGGAAAACCATTCCTGAAAAAACGCCCCGAAACCAAGCCCGACCAATACGAAGCCGAAGCTTGGCCCCTTTACTTTGTCCGCTATGCTTTCGAATACAACAAACGATTCAGCCTGCTGTTTCTACTGGGGATGATCATTCACATTCTGCTGACAAAACTGGGCTAACCTCCTTCACGTTCTTTACCTTCTTCACTCTCTTTACGTTCTTCACTCTCTTTACGTTCTTTACGTTCTTTACGTTCTTCACGTTCTTCACGTTCTTCACCTTTCGACCTTTGTTCGTATTTTGCGTATTATTAGTTGTAAAACATCCGAATGGATCATTCAATAATAAAACAACTCGTGATACGCGCTCAAAACAGTGATTCATCCGCTTTTGCGGAACTGATCGGTCACACCCAGCGATTTGCTTACGGCACCGTCTACCGGATCACCGGAAATGCCGAGGAATCGAGGGATATTGTCCAGGAAGCCTACATCAGGGTATGGACAAATCTTCAAAAATTTAACGGCCAGGTAACATTTCACACCTGGTTCTTTTCAATCCTCCGCCACCAGTCGATCGACTGGTTAAGGAAGAGGAAGATCCGCCAATCAGCAGTCAATCATCAACTTGTTGACGCTGACAATAACCACCCCGGGGTTATTTTTGAGTTAACCGAACTAAGCCAGCTCATCCGGAACTGGATACCGGCCCTTCCCGAAACCCAGCAACTGGTTTTTATCCTGCGGGATATGGAGGATCTTCCTATCCGTGAAGTTCAGGATCAAACCGGATTAACCGAATCCAGCATCAAATCCAATCTATACATCGCCCGTAAAAAACTGGCAAGCTATCTTAAACTTAACGGTTACCAAGTAAAATGATACCCAATACAAAATGCAATGATGTCAAAAATCTTATCTATCTTACTGAAGATGAGATAAACCCTGAGGAGGAATTATTGCTGTCCGCACACCTGGCCTCATGTTCATCCTGTAATGAAGCACGCGAAGATTTTCGGGCTGCACGTGCAAAAACCGTTCAATTAAAATATGAAATGCCGGAATATCCCGATTTTAAAGAATCCACAGAACTCCTGATCAAATCCCATGCGAGCCTGATCAGAGGCACATCTGTCAAAAATCAATTCTGGCAGAGAACCGTCATGATTGCCCGCTATGCATCAGGCATCGCTGCGGTATTCTTTCTGGTCCTTTTTATCTCGGAACAAACTATTTCGGTTCACAAAATCTCCAGGCTTGAAAACCGGATCCAATCGACGGTAAATCCCTCATCACCCGGGCTTATCGATCGGCTGACCCTTGCCCGGAGCGTATTTACCGGTAAGGAGTGGACCGATCTGGCCGAAAAACTGAATGTGAACCAAAGCGTCACGGATCGCAGGGATATTCTCCGGATTAAAAACGCCTTTGAGAAACGGATGCACTCGCGGAGAACAGGAGAGCTGGCTTTTATGGCTTCATTACGGAGTTCACTGACGATAAAGAGAAATGTCATCACCTTTAATAACCTATTCAAATGAAAACAAGAGAAATTAACTATTCGACATGGAAAATCGGCCTGATACTCGGGATCTTGATACTCATCATGCCCGGGTGCCTCGATGTATGGATAACCACCCAGATCCGGCCGGACGGCAGTATTGAACAGAAGATCCAATTCAAGGGCGATGATTCTACCGAAATCGCCACGGCCAATTTTGCCTTCCTGAAAGAGGCAGATTGGAAAAGGGAATGGAGCAAGCCCGAAAAAGATAAATTCCAGCTGATTCTATCCAAAGAATTCAAGTCGGTTAAGGAGCTGAATGCATCGATGAACCCTGCCGACACCAATCAACAGGTTATCCGGATTAATGCCTCCCTCCAGCGGAAATTCCGGTGGTTCTTTACCCGTTATGTATACACCGAAACCATTCTTAATGCTAATCCGTTTCCCGGACCGGACTATCATAACTATCTGACCGATGAGGAGGTCCGGCTGATTTCACTGAATGAAGATAACCGTAAAGCCGATCCTGGATTTGATACTGTAAGGTATAAAGTCACTGAGAAGCGTTTTGAAGAGTTTCTTTTCCGCAGCATATTTGAAGATTTTTATCAGCAGATACTGTCAGTCCTTGCAGATGACAAATCACTAACCCTCTCCAGGCAGGATCTGGATGGCAAGAAGGACATCCTGTACCATTTCCTGATCGACAGTGTAAAAAGCGATGGAACGGATTCATTGCTCCTTGAATCAAATAAGATTATCAATCATCCTGATATCGAGGTGATCCGGGCAAAATACCTGAACCGGTTCGACGGTTTCCAGCAGAGAATGAAATTTCATGAATCAACCAGCGATGACAGCTATAAATTCACGATCCGCATGCCCGGCCTGTTGCTCCAAACCAACAGTCCAAAGATTGAAGGATCGGAAACCGGCTGGGATTTAACCTATTACGATTTCTTTTTCAAAGACTACACCATGACTGCAGAAAGCCGCAAGGTCAACACCTGGGCCTTTATTGTGGCGGGATTGGTGTTGCTGGTGGCATTGGTGAGTTTGATCGGGGCATTGCGGAGGAGACGGTGATTGGCACCCTGACTCGGACCTCCCCCTGACCCATAGCCGTCAACCAAAGGAATTTTTTGGTTGAAATTGAGGTTTGAATCTATCTATTCGAGGGCCGGGGTGGGTACAACTTTCGATTGTGCCTTCACTGGCCCCCAACGATATTTGTAACAATTTCCTCATATGTTTGTCCTATAGAAATTAAAAATCAAACAAATGAAAAAAATCGCTGTTCTATTCTCCGCTTTGATGCTGGTTTCCGGCACTTTTCTTTCCGCTCAGTCACTGGATGACGTTCTTAAAGAGCACTTTAAAGCCATCGGTCAGGAAAAACTGGTGAAAGTTAACTCAATAAAAACCACCGGGAAAATGGTTACCCAAGGCATGGAAATTCCCTTTATTCAGATGGCAAAACGTCCTGATTGCATGCGTATTGAAGGCACTTTACAGGGATTATCCTTTATTCAGACTTATAATGGCAAAGACGGGTGGAACCTGAACCCGTTCGCAGGAGTTACCGAACCTCAGCCCATGGGTGAAGATGAATTGAAAACGATGAAATACTCGTCTGATCTCGATGGGATGATGTGGAACTTTAAAGATAAAAATTACACGGTAACCCTTGATGGTAAGGAAGATATGGAAGGTACATCCTGCTATAAAATTAAATTGGTTACGAAGGACGGGGATGTATTCACCAATTACATCGACAGCGATTCTTATGTGATGATCCGTACCAACACTAAAGTTAAAATGCAGGGCAACGAAGTCGAAAGTGATACCTACTATAGTAACTACACTCAGTTTGAAGGGCTTGCCATGCCAGGTAAAATTGATACCAAGATGAACGGCCAGGTAGTGATGACCATCGTGACAGATAAAGTCGAAATCAACCTCGACCTCGACAAATCGCTTTTCGAGAAACCGGTGAAATAAAAAGTGACTAGTGACGAGTGACGTTGAAAATTGTAGGGACGCATAATTGCGTCCTTATCCGTGACAAGTGACGTTGAAAATTGTAGGGACGCATATTTGCGTCTTCTTGACAAGTGACGCGTGAAGCGACAACCGACAACTGATAACAAACAACATCCATCATGAGATACAAATTTTTATTAATCAGTACTTTATTAATAGCCGGATTCTCAGCGTTGCAGGCTCAGGTTACTGATGCCACATTTGGAGATATCCGTGGCAGGCAGATCGGACCGGCAAAAATGAGTGGCAGGATCTCCTGCATTGCTGCCGAAAACAAAGATCCGAATATCGTTTGGGTTGGAGCGGCAGGCGGCGGAGTTTGGAAGTCGCTGAACCAGGGAACCACCTTTAAGCCTGTTTTTGAGGATTTTACTCAGTCCATCGGGACCATTGCCATCGACCAAAAGCGACCGGATACCGTTTGGGTAGGCACCGGCGAAGTTTGGGTCCGTAACAGCGTTTCCGTCGGAACCGGAATATACCGCACAACAAACGGTGGTGAAAAATGGGAGTTTAAAGGCCTGGAAAAAAGTGAACGCATCGGGCGTATCCTTATCGATCCTTTAAACCCTGATATTGTTTACGCGGCTGTACTTGGTGCGCTTTGGGGCGATAGTGAGGATCGCGGGGTTTATAAAACCACCGACGGAGGCAAAACCTGGTCTAAATTATTGTACGTCAATCCATCGACCGGCTGCGCAGATATGGCCATGGATCCCCGGAATCCTTCTGTTATCTACGCCTCTATGTGGGATTTTCGCCGGCAGGCCCATACATTCCGTTCCGGCGGGCCCGGAAGCGCGCTTTATAAATCAACTGACGGGGGAACAACCTGGAATAAAATCCACAACGGATTCCCCAATGAAACCCTTGGCCGCATTGCCGTTGCCATTTCGCCGGTTGCACCGCATTATCTTTATGCACTCGTTGAATCTGCCAAATCAGCCCTCTACCGTTCAACCGACCAGGGATCGTCCTGGGAAAAACTGAGCGCTCAGCCCATGACAAGTGACAGGCCATTTTATTACAGCCTGCTCGTACCTGACCCGGTTGAAGCCGAACGCATTTATAAACCCGGCTCATCCTTATGGGTCAGTTCAAATGCCGGTAAATTATTCCAGAATCCTTCAGTCAGCGGTGGAGCCTATCATGGTGATACCCATGCTCTTTGGATCAGCCCGATCGACAACCGACTGATCTATCTGGGAACCGACGGAGGTGTATATATCTCAGCCGACAAGGGCAATACCTGGCGCTTCGTCTCCAATCTGCCGGTTTCGCAGTTTTATCATGTCAGTGTCGATCAGAAAGATCCTTATAATGTGTATGGAGGTTTGCAGGATAATGGTTCCTGGATGGCTCCTTCAAGAAAATCCGGCGGGATCAGGAATTCGGACTGGAAAAATATCGGGTTCGGCGATGGTTTCTATGCTTATGGCGATCCTTCAGATCCTGATGTCACCTATGCCCAATACCAGGGCGGCAGGATATACCGGACCAATCATAAAACCGGCGAAAGCAAGTATATCAAACCCTTCCCTGAGGAAGGTACCGGCTCTCTGCGATTCAATTGGAATGCACCGGTTGTATTTGGCGAGAAGTCGGGCTGGCTTTATGTAGGCGGGCAATATGTTTTCCGATCCAAAGACAAAGGTGATTCCTTTGAACGCATCTCTCCCGACCTGAC
>JAPLDV010000590.1 GCA_026391235.1 Bacteroidia bacterium
AGGAATGCTGATAGGTTTGTCAAAACTCTGAGCCGTATAATTGGTTACATCGGCCTTGAAAGCAAAGTTCCACCTTTCGGTTGGGTTGTATCTCATTTCGGCAAAATAGGCCAAATCCATATACCTGTTATTCAGGGTATTCTGGATCGAATACTTTGCATCGGTAACCTGAATGGATCCACCTGCCATTACATCCCATTTATCCTTTTTGCGGTTATCAACGGTTAACGAAACCTTATGGGTAAAGTTGGTATTGATATTTTCGGTTCCGTTAACCAAACTGATCCCCCGGTTAAAACTTTCGCGCAAGTTGGCATTGATTTTTACCCCGAGTTTGCGGATCGGAGTGGAAAAATCAACCCTGGCCGAAGCCTGGTAATCATTTTTGACATTCACCAGAGTCATCGTCTGCTTCAACTGGTCATCAATGTTCCTCTTCCAGTTAATTTTATCTATTGTATAACCGGCATCGATTCCCGCCATCATCGAAGTAAAGCTGAACTGATCAAATATCAGCCAGTTAAAATATAGATTGTTGCCGTACTCCGGTTTCAGGTTGCGGTTGCCATAGGATATTGACATCGGATTGCTGTTCTCCGGGATCGGGAGCAACTGACTGGTTGACGGGGTATTAACGCTGGATTGATAAAAAAACATAAGCCGTCGTCCGGTCTTATATTCCCATTCCCACTGCAGGCGGGGTGTGAAATAGAGATGCTTCGATAAAACAGGGGATTCCTTCCACAGGGTAGTTTCAACCTGGCCAAGCTCCATGCCAACTGCAGCCGTGAACTGAACCTTATCGGTATTGCGGGTTAAACTGAGTTCCGGTCGCAAATACTGATATTTCTTCCTGAAATCCGGACTGAGTGAATCGACAACCTGGTCGTTAAGCAGCGGCAATCCCTGCGTTTTATCGTAATGATCATTGTTCGATCCGATCCTGATCGCCGGTTCAATATACAAGAGTCCCTTCACCTTCTGTGTCAGTGAGGTCGAGCCCGAAACCGACAGGTTGTCTGTTGCAACATCCTGGAACTGACTAAGAATCTGAGTACTCGCCGGTATGAAATATTGTGTGGTGTTCTGGTATCGCGAATTGGACAGGCTTGACGAATAACTGCCATCACCGGAGATTTTGAAAATCGAGTGGTTGCGGTTGAATTTTTTCAGATAGGAGCCACTCCCGCTTCCGGTTAAGGAACGTGACTTCCCAGAGCTGACCCTCGACAAATTGTAAATCGGAATATCATTCTCGATGGCGTCCGTGATTGAATTTTGCGGGGAAAACCCGGCCGAGAAACCGACATTCCCGTTAACAATGATCGTTTGCGTTGAATCCATGCGGTTTCGCATGCCAAAATTGATCCGGTGAGAGGTATCCCGCTGGATCTGGTTGGCCGACTGATCCTCGTAGAATGAGCGGTCGGAGGTAAAATTTCTTGTGGTTGAATTATCCTTTAATGTGCGGTTTGATCCACTAAAAATGTAACTGGCAAACACCCTTCTGTCCTTGGCCCACGAATAGCCAAAGTTTGCCCCACCGGCACCTGAAGAAGCCAAGCCACTCTCCGGCTGACCAAAATTTACCGGAAAACCATCGTTGCCTCCAATCATGATGGCACCTCCGCCACCGGACATGCTCGACATGCCACCGCTGAAACTCATATAATCACCGAAAGAGAATCCGGATTGATTAACATTATTCACCATACCCAGTGCGGCGGCCTGTATCTTATCGGAAAACCGGTAAGCCTTGCCGCTGCCCAGATAATGTTTACCGGTACCCCCGCCAACGGTGACATCCCCCAGGATTCCCTTCTTTTTGTCATCTTTCAGCACCAGGTTAACGGTTTTATCTCGGGTCCCGTCATCGATACCCGTGAATTCCGATTCATCCGAACGCTTATCATACAGTTGAACTTTATCGATTGCATCGGCAGGCAGATTCTTGGTGGCTACCTTGGGATCGCTGCCAAAGAATTCCTTGCCATCGACCAGCACCTTTTTAACATCTTTACCCAACGCCTTGATATTGCCTGCCCGGTCGACCTCAATACCCGGCAATTTTTTCAGTAACTCCTCCACATTGGCATCCGACCTGGTTTTGAATGCCCGCGCATTAAATTCAATGGTATCGTGCCTGATGGTAAGCGGAACGTACTCTCCGACTACCTGAACTTCCTTAATATCAATCGATTTCGGTTTCATTACAACCACTCCGAAATCATTGTTTGAACCGTATGGGAAGGTCAGGTTCTTGTAAAAAGATTGATAACCCAGATAGGCTACCTGCATCAGGAAATTTCCGTGCTTGATGCTCTTGACCTCGAAGTGCCCCTTTTCATTGGTGATCCCGAAAAATTCCAGCGTTGAGTCCTGAGGATTCAACAGCACAACTGTTGCCGAATTAAGCGGAACACCTTTATCACCCAATACATCTCCGGTGAGGTTCGCGGATTGGGCAAAGGCAGATATGGAAAGTGAAAGGGCTGTAATAATCAGGATCAGGATATGTTTCATTTGGTATCTCATTAATTTAATTTAAGATCTGGGCCGGATAGAATCCCCGGATTGAAATCCGGGGTTAGTCATAAGGCTGTCGACTGCCGGCTGGATCACGGGAGGAGACGCTGCTCCTCCCCTACGACTGCCTACTGCCTACTGCCTACTGCCTACTATTTCTCAATCCTGATCATCATCTGTGTGCCGTGGACATTGCTACCCTGTGCACCCATCTCCTTCATCTTTTCATCTACAATCTTCTTAAACTCGGCTTCGGTTGTTTTCTTTCCTTCTTTAGGTTTAGCGAGCATTTTATTATTAACTTCCATCGGTTCAATGGATTGAGCAATGAGAGTATGGTCACCGTTATCCAGTTCAACAGCTAAAACCAATCCAGGGAGGTTCAGATATTGACCGGGGCCCGACGGGATCGGAATGGTTGGTGTAAACCAGGCAACTATTTTTGTGCTGTCGTTGGGCTCGCGTACAGCCTCCTGACAGGAATAACCAAGAATGTCCTTGGTATTGCCGGTAAGCTTCCAGTCGGAAACCCCTAATTCTTTTTCAATCAGGAACATCCGCGTCATGAATTCGCGCTGTTCGATTTGCTTCTTGCCTGCAAAATCGGTATACATCTTATTATCAGGCTCCATCATTCTCGCCATAACTATCATTCCGCCGCCTTCAACCATTTGGTCCTGGACTTCTTCTTCCTGTTTCTGATTTGTGTACAAAGAGGCATTCTCATTAAATAGCAGGGATTTCTGGCTTTTGCGCTCTTTAGGCAATGCCGCGGCCAATTCAGCGGCATCACCCTCGAGATGGATCTCAAGTTTTGCTTTGTCTTCATATACGGCATCACCCTCGAGATGAATCTCCAGTTTTGCTTTGTCTTCATATACAACTTTACCGCTGCGAATAGCTTTTGCCGGATCGCTCTGTGCGCCTAGCATGGTAAATGCCATCAAACCGATACTGATTGATACAAGTGTTTTCATTTTTTGCATTGAATTTTTGTCAAAAATAGAAGGCTTCCGGTGATTATAGGGTTAACAACCTAAAAAACAAGGTTAATTAAGGTTAATGTCTGACATTGATTCAATCCGGCACCCCTATATTTGTGCCGGAGATATTATTATGGTGCATTTTACGAAAATACGATGGATACCCATCCTGATGATACTCAGCCAGGTGATGCTGGCCGGATTTGTTGCCTATTGGCTGAAAAGCCAGTATGACGATGAGAAGGGACTTCTACGGGAGGAGCTTTCACGAATGTATGATGAATCACGCAACCAGGTGATTGACAGCCTTTTATTTAATCGTGTTGTCGAACCTGCCTTGAACGATTCCGTAACCATCACCATGATGACAGGTGAAAAGATCGATACTGCCAATCATAAAGTAGTCCGGAGCATGGCTGGCGGAAAATTTTTAGCCGGAAACGATTCCTGTGAAAGTACAATTGTTGCTATTTCAATGCCGGATTCTTTAGCAGGCAATAGGATCCGGTCAGGTGCAACATTTATCCAAAGCAATAATAAGCAGGATATACTCATCAGGAGTGTCAAGCTATTTATAAACCACTCCAGTGATTCGGCTACCAGCAGGGTTGGCTTCCCTTTATTTCTTCCCGGCAACCCGGATACCGCGCTTTTCAAAAAGGTTTATGACGAGCGGATCGCACAGAAGAAGTATGGGATTGTGGTAGGGTGGAGTTCGGATAGCGTGAAGGATTTTGTAGGGGCGAACACGCGGTCGCCCGTTATTGTAGGGGCGAACCCGCAGTCGCCCGAAACAGATAAAAGAAAACCGGGGATGCATTTCAGCAGTGTTTTTCCCGACAATTTACCTCAGGTACAGATTAAGCACACTTTTCCTTACCTGATCAAACGGATCGGTGCTCAGATTCTTTTTGCAATGATCTTATTGCTACTGACCGGTTCGGCTTTCTTTTTCACCAACCGGAGCTTAAAAAGGCAGATGATGCTCAACAGTTTGCGGAATGATTTCGTGAGCAATATCACCCATGAATTACGGACGCCGGTGTCGACCGTAAAAGTCGCACTGGAGGCCCTGAAAACATTCGATAAGGTGAACAACCCTGCCATCA
The DNA here is from genome assembly GCA_026391235.1 of Bacteroidia bacterium. Next base: position 4,619 of record JAPLDV010000590.1, read on the forward strand.
CGCGCGAATATCTCGATATGGCCGGACAGGAGATGAACCGGCTCGATCAGCTCATCAGTAAAGTCCTCGATCAATCGCTGATCGGGGAGCAAAAGCAGGTAATTCAACCACAGCTTTCCGATTTAAATCATCTGATCGAAAATATTTTGCTTTCACTTAAGCCCCGGCTGGATGCCCGAAATGCAACGGTAAAATTTGATTCTTCGGAAATATCCGGATCTGTTATGGTTGACCCTTTGCATTTTCAGGGAGTATTGATCAACCTGATTGATAATAGCTTAAAATATGGACCGGAAAATCCGGAAATCGAGATCAGGCTTTGGCAGGATGATGGGTCGGCGTTTATCGAAGTGAGCGATAACGGCCCCGGCGTACCCATAGAATACCTCGGTCGGGTTTTCGATAAATTCTTCCGGGTTCCTACCGGCAACACGCATAATATTAAAGGGTACGGCCTGGGTCTGAGTTTCGCCGCTCTTGTAATGAAGCAGCATCACGGATCGATATCGGTTAAAAACCTGGATCAGGGCGGCTGTGCATTCACGCTCAGATTCCCTCTTCCATCATCATGAAAACAAAGATCCTGTATGTTGAGGATGAGCTTTTCCTGGGAAAGATTGTCAAGGAAACACTCGAAGATCAGGGCTTTGAGGTTGCCTGGGAAACCGACGGGGCAAGGGTCATGAACCGCTTCAACAGCTTCTTTCCGGGCATTTGCGTGGTTGATATCATGCTGCCCAATATCGATGGGTATTCCCTGTGCCGCCAGATCAGGGGTCTCTACACCACCCTGCCGATCATCTTTTTAACGGCAAAAGTTGAAACGGCCGACCTGGTAAAAGGATTTGAAGCCGGCGGCACCGATTATATCCGGAAACCATTCAGCATGGAAGAGTTGATCGTCCGGATCAAAAATCAGCTGAATCTGAAAAATTCCAATGGATCTCAGCCGGTAACCGGCGACCTTGAGATAATACTGGGTACCTACCGGTTTTATCCCGGACGGTATGAACTCTTTGCACCCTCCGGAGCCCATAAATTATCGCAGCGCGACATGCAGATTCTCAGCATGCTATGCTCCAACCGCAACCGGGTAACCGACCGCAGGGAACTGCTCCTTTCTGTTTGGGGAGATGACTCCTTTTTCAACTCCCGCAATCTCGATGTGTATATCCGCAAACTCCGCACACTGCTTTCCGAAGACCCCGCCATTGAGATACAGACGATCAAGGGTAAGGGGTATCTGTTCATAAGCTGAAAATTAAATTCTTCCGTTTTCTCTGTGTAACTCTGTGGTTCTCTGTGTACCTTTGTGTCAGTTCTTATTCTTACACAGAAATTCACAGAGAATCACAGAGTTACACAGAAAAAAATGAAGGCTAAAATGCCCTTCATCAAAAAAAACAAGTCGGTTTTTTCCTTTTTCCTGTGATAAAGTCATCTATATACTCATAACAGGTTGGTAAAGCAACCAAAAATAAATTTCACTTATTTAGTGAATTTTTGTTATTAGTATTAACTTTGCAAAGACGATTTTATGGAAATTGAATTTGGCCAGGATTATTTAAGAGAACTTTATTATTATGGGCGAGCAAAAAGTAAAAAGCACAGGTTCCAGCCTGACTATCAGCCGGAAAGACGTTTCAGGATCCATCACAATAACAATTTGCACCTTACTGAGAATCAGCAATCACTACCTTAATTAATTGAAATCGGAATCAAATGGAACAGATACTTATACCGTTTATAGCAACTCATCCTGGAATAGTATTAAAGGATGAACTTTCTGCCAGGCGAATTACTCAGCGCAAATTTGCCGAAATGATCGAAATGCAGCCAACTATGCTAAATGAAATCATTCGCGGAAAGCGGCCGATAACAGCTTCAATTGCATTATCACTGGAAAAAGCACTGGAAATCTCCGCTGAGTTCTGGATCAGGTTTCAGTACCAATATGAGCTTGATGTTGTCCGCCAGAAAGAGCGAACCATTCTGCGTCTTCAAAAGATTGAAGAAAAGAAACTTGCGGGAATGAAAAAATAAATTTCTCATTTATGCTATCTTAACAACCTGAAATCAAATCCACGAAACCTCCGGAGGCCATTATGAAAAGACTATTTATCACTCTGATCATTTTAATTTCAATTTCCTTACATCAGTTCGGGCAATCGGGGTGGTTCTGGCTGAACCCCAAACCCGACGGAAACACCCTGAATGATGTAGCCATCTTTGGCGATGGCTATGCCGTTGCGGTCGGTTATATGGGACTGATTCTCCGGTCAACTGACAATGGCGAAACCTGGTCGAAAATTTACAGTGGGACAACCAGTATTTTATGGGGGGTGTCGATGCATGAAAATGGAACCGGCTGGATTGTCGGTGTACCCGGATCGGTACTGAAAACTACCGATAACGGCCTGACCTGGGTAAAACAGGCCACCGGAAATTACTACAGCTATTACGCTGTCTTCACCAGCGACGGCGTAAATTGTATGATAGGCGGATATCCGGGCACAGTCTATACTTCTAATGATGGAGGAACAAACTGGACCACCCATCCTACTAATTCAACAAAAACGATAAGATGCCTGTATTCCGATGGAAAAGGATTGATCTATACCGGGCATGACGGGGGGGTTATCCAAAGATCCCCTGATAACGGAGCTACCTGGGTTACCCTGCCATCTCCGATAACGACAACCATAAACGACATTAAGTTTTTAGACAGCCTGGGTATTGCAGTCAGCACCGAAGGCAAAATACTCAGGACTGTCGACTACGGAACAACATGGACCCTGATAACCGCTACAAAACCTTATGAACTGAATACAATTTGCATCACTGATCGCAATAAAGTATTGATTATGGGGATCGCGGGGTACATACTGAATTCCACCGACGGGGGTACTTCATTCACAGCCACGGGTGCTGGTTTCTTTTATCATCCGATTAATGCAGTCGTGGTAAAGCCGAATGCTTTTTATCTGGCAGTCGGGAATTACGGAACCATCACCAAGTCACAAGACAGGCTCGACTGGGTGCTTAAAACCAATGGCTTTGTTGGAATAATTTATGACATCTGGTTTACCGATACCCTGCAGGGATTTGCTGCCGGGGATTACTATGGCATCCTTAAAACAATTGATGGCGGTGCGACCTGGAAAGTGAAAAACCAATCCGTGTTTTACCTGGAATACAGTAATCTTTTCTTTGTGAGCAGAACTACCGGTTTTGCCGCGACAAGCAGCAACCTGTTTAAGACCAGCGATAGCGGCGAAAATTGGACCAAAGTATTTAGCGCATCTTCAGTTCCTGTATTGTACGGCTATGTGCAAAGGATTTTTTTTCTGAATCCGAAGATGGGCTGGATTGTTACAGACCAAGGAAGTACATATAAAACATCTGATTTCGGGATAACCTGGGAGTATCACCCGAGCGGAGTGACAAAAGTCCTGACTGATGTTGTGTTTATTGATACTTTAAGGGGGTTTATCACAGGCTGGGGCGGAACAATCCTCAAGACCATTGATGGAGGATCTTCCTGGACACAGATCAGTAATTCCATTACCCAAGACATGACTTCCCTGCATGCTTTTAACATGGATAGCATAATTGTTTGCGGGTTTTACGGGAAAGTATACAGGACATCCGATGGCGGTTTGATCTGGAATTCCGTCAGCATGCCACCCAGCATAACATATAACAATTTCAGGAAGATCAGGTTTTTGAATGATTCCATCGGATGGTTGGTTGGTGACCAGGGAGCACTTTTAAAGACAAAAGATGGTGGAAAAAGCTGGTCCTTACTGCCCACACATGTAGGACACGATCTCTTTACCTTTTCCTTCACGGATGAGAATCATGGCTGGGCTGCAGGCCTCGGTGGAACCATCATAAAAACAATCGACGGTGGTGGCATTTCATCGGTTGAAACCATCGTAAACAAGAAAACCGGTTTCAGGTTAAATCAAAACTATCCGAATCCATTTGATCAAAAAACAACATTAACATACTATCTGCCAAAAAGATCGAAGGTTAAACTGGATATCTATAATGTGCTCGGATCTAAAATGGCAACCATCCTGGAAAGCGAAAAAGACGCCGGCGAGCATCAGGTAACTTTTGATGGCAGCGGTTTACCGGCCGGCATTTACTTCTGCCGGTACACCTGGGGAGGGCCTCAAAGCTATTCTATCCGGCTGCTGAAAAACTGATCTGTTTTACGGCAAAAATGAAGAAAATTGGCTTTCAATTCCTTATTGCCGTAGTGTACTCATTCACAACATGATCGATAAATATTCCCTGAAATTGCCCCTGTTTTAATCCTTTTGGCAGAGTCAGTCTGATTTTATGAGGCAAATCAGCCGATAATCCGGAAATATCCGTAAAGAACCCCAAATTGGAACGTTCAACATAAGGATAAACCCCGTTGTATGCTTCCTTCAGCCTGACCGGTTTGCCATCAATTTCCAACTTCAATTCGGTAGCTCTGATTGGCATTTTGCGGGTTTCTTTCCCGACAGCCTTTTCCACATAAGGTTCAGCAATCTGGACATACAGCAGCAACCTCGACGGATCAAGCCAGGGAGCCACCAGGTCATCGTCGGTATACGTGATGGGCCATGCCCTTTTACGATTCTCCAGTTGGATGAATATACGTTTGGGAATGATTAGGTCCCGTTCAACCGTTTCGCCGTTAAAGTCAGGGTTATATAGATCAACCTGCTG
>JAPLDV010000879.1 GCA_026391235.1 Bacteroidia bacterium
CCGGATTCGCATAGGGCCGGGCAAGGCTGTCGGATTTGGCATGCTGGACGGGAAACCTGTATTCATTCTGCCCGGCGGACCGTCTTCGAACCTGATGGGATTTTTACAGATCGCCCTGCCCGGCCTGCGTGCCCTCGCCGGACATGCACATCCAAACCTCCCCAGGATTAATGCCCGGCTTGCCGCTGATCTGGAGGGACGCGAGCGCGATTGGACCGATTTTTTCTTCGGCAGACTTGAAGAAGAGGAGGGATTTCCGGTTTTTCACCCGTTAAAAGGCGGCAGCCGTTTGCGAGCCATATCTGAGGCTGAGGCAATAGCCTCCATACCCGAAGAACAGGAATATCTAAAAAAAGGATCAGTGATTTCAGTTCAGGTGCTGAACTGATGGTGGCACAATGTAGTGTATTCACCGGGGAATGTACAGAAAAATGCAATAGGTCCGGTCATGCCGGGCACATACCCGGTGGATTTTTCGAAATCGTAACCGACAGAGGCCTCAACTGCCTGCTCCAGATTCTCGTTTTTGCAACGTGACGTGAAAGAGATTGTTGTCAAGTTTAAGAATTTTCACGTCATACCCTGTCCGTGAAAACGGAATTTCGATCATATCTGTCTGGTCACGGCGGACAATAATTTCAACTACCGAATCAGTCGGGGCATTTTTTAAGAGCATCTTCAACCGGATCATCAGATTTGTACAGGTGAAACCGGAAAAATCCGGTATCTTGCTTTTATCTCCCGTCATTTTCAACCCAGCTTAAAAGAATAGTATTCTCTGGTGGTTTGCCTGCACACTCTTCAGTGAATTGAAAAACAATTGTCCAAGTTCTGCCACGCCAATATCGAGTACCGCAGTCATCTCCCTGTTTTTTGCGATACCCCGCTGTTGGAGTGAAGGCTGGAAAACGAAGAGCTGGAGGTTCTCGCTTCCGGCAATCGCATTGATCACTTCCTGCAGGTTAAAGTACTGCGTATCCTTACTCAACTGGTGGGTGCCGGTAAGGGCATACACTCCATCTTCAATGAAGATCACATTGGTCTGAATTCCGTTGTGTGCACATGCAATCGCAAATGAAAGTGCGCCGAATGCATGCTCGGTTCCATAGGGTGACCGGGTGATAAGAATCGTTATCGGTGGCGCATTGCCTTTATCCGATCCCGCCAAGATTGTCGGCTTCCCTTTTTTTGCCAGCTGGATAGATGCAACATTTTCCCCAAGGATAAGGTGATTACGATCAAACCTGGCTATCATCTCATTAATATTCCGGATTTTGAACGGTTTTATCGCGCAGGTTGAGATGACTAATCCCTGCCCGTCATTCCATGTACTATACCCCCGTGCAGCTGCACACCGGCTGCATGCAAGCATCTGGCAACGCAGGTTTCTTTTGGAGGCCAGTTCTACCAGATCTTCAAGCCCTTTACCAATATTATCAAACTCAGTCGGGCTCTGGCTCATATGTCCAGAATGGACACCGTCAAGATATGCATAGAGTTCAATATCTGCCTGCACTTCAAGGGCGGCAGTCAGACACTGCACCGCAGAGAGGGATGAGCGGTGCATATAGGGTGATTCGAGATGAAGGTACCCGATGGTGCTGGGAATAGGCTGCTCATGCTGTCGTGCAATTTTCACGACATCCCGCCAGAACGACGTCTGCCCATTTAATCTCAGGCTGTTGTAATCGATAACTTGGTCGGGATATTTCATTTTCAAGCGTTC
>JAPLDV010000276.1 GCA_026391235.1 Bacteroidia bacterium
AGAAACCCGCCATTTCTGGCGGGGAGCAAGGGAGATTGTGAAAGGTATACTATTGTTCTGATTCGAGGTCGGCTATAACCGGACTTGAACCGGTGTCGGTGTTCCTGAAAACACTGTTCTGACCACTAAACTATAAGCCGACATATGTCCCTGCAGACCGGATTTGAACCGATACTGGTCCAGCAAATGAGCGTTCCCGAAGGCCTACTCAGCTGGGTGCGTTTTACGTTTCGCCACTGCAAGTCTATTACTATTGTAACCCGGTTAAACCTTTTTTATCAAGCATTTCTTGTTCATCAAACCAGACAGTTTTCACTTCTGCACCTTGAATAGTGGTATCATCCGGGCAAATTACCTTTAATTCCGGGTAAATTTTCCGGAGCCATTCGGCTGTGTCTTTAAATCGGGTGACAAACGCTACTTTTTCACCTGCACCCTGTAAGATAAGGCATTGTCTGGCCTGCTGTAAAGTTATCTCAGACCTATGATTTTTCACGTTTATCTTTAATTAACGCGATCTGTTTATTAATCAAGAATATTGCCTTTTCCAATTCCTGAATTTCGTCATCCTTCCGGCCGCATCTAAACAGGTACTTTATCGCTGATCCGATTAAAAATGGAAAGTGCTGGATAATGTCGATGCACTCATGACCTGGAATCCAGGTGTAATGATCCGGGTGATGCACTGCCGGGTTAATATCTTCCGACAGCGGCAGGAGTATTTCACCTTTTGCGCTGCATGGTATGCACTCAACACCGTTCGACCATACCAGCACCGTGCATTCCGGACGCACCATTTGTTTGCCAAATTCAACAGCGTCCTTTGCGTCATTGAATTTCTTCGCATTCGACCAGTTGCGCCATTGAGGTACACCGATCATGTTGGGAAACAACTCACCGGCGAAATACCGTTCAGATCCGGATCCCAGTTGTAGCTGGATGGCAAATTGAAACGGGTCATCATTCACGCCTTTGAGTTCATCACACTCCGGTTCCGGATACACGAATGCGTACTCTGGGATTTCGTCCTCGGGACATACCCGCCAATCTGTATTATATTTCAACTCAGCGCGGAACGAATCAGCTGCCAGATATGTGTCAAATAGCATCGCTTTATTTCTCGGTGCCCGGATTACAAACCCGCCTTCGCGGGATCCACCGCAATACGAAAACGGTGTGTCCGGATTACGTTTCAAGATCAAAAATTTACTTTTCTGTTCTGAGGAGTTGATTGGATTTGATACAGCAACCACCTCAAACTGATCGGCGGTTGCTGTGTTCAACGAGTACAGGAACATCTCAGCATCCTCTAACGTGTAAAAAACCTTCGCCTGCGAACTCGGCATCAGATAACATTCCGTAGGCTTCTCTTCCTGTACGATAAGCTCACCAGCATAAACCCTTGTGTTCCCTTCCTGTACTTCTTTTAATCTTAACTGATAACTCATTTATTATTCCTTTCAGTAGTAGTCATGAAATAACCCAAAATAATTGCATAGTTCATCAACGATATTCAAAGCGCTCATTTCCCAATAATATTTACAGTCCTTGCACTTAAAACCTCCTTTCACGTCTCTATGTTCAAACTCGCATTTGTTTTCACCATCTTCCGGATCCTGGTAATCGCAATTGTAACAGTCCTCATCATGGCACTCCTCCTGATCCCGTTCACAGTTCTCATTGCAACCGGAATACCAAACATACGTCTCACCCGGCATTATACGCCATCCGTTATCACTTGCCTTGATTAACTCATTCAGCTGGTCATCGGTTAATTCACCGGGAATGTATCTGTTCGTCTTTCGGTCGTATTTTGATGCGAATTCACCAAATTGATCCTTGACCCATTGTTCATACGTCGGTTTGTCGCGAACACCTTCCGAATTTTCCTCTTCATCGGGAAAATTTCCTTCGATCCACTCCTCGAATTCTTCCCGGCTGATATTTAAATTCTCGAACAGGTACACTACCCCGCAAGCGATCTCAGTATCAGCTATTCTCGGCTCCCGGTCATTAATTATCCCCATCGTTCTCCTCCTTAAAATTGTCCGGATTCATCAGTGCATCCGCAACGCTTTTTTTACTTAGCAGAGCAGCTGAAATAACTGGATCTACACTGTTACGGTACTGCAAATCAGTATACCAAACCATTTTCCGGAACTCAGACCCGATCCGGCAGCACCGGGCTTCTGACTGCAGCCGGTGACCCAATGAATGTCCCTGGCTAAAATACACTGCTCCGCACGCCTCGACCAGATTAATTGCTTCGGATCCGGACTGGGGGTTGATAATAATCATCCTGCAAGTCGGATCTTTTTTGAATTTGGCCTCTTCAACCCGCTTGTCAGCGGTATCCCCAAAAATACAAGCCGGGTTAAAGGCGGTCATTTCCTCCATCAGCTGAAAAATGTTATCGCGGAACACCGCCCAAACGATTATTTTATCACCCTCCGGAATGTCCTCCATAAGGTCTTTAATCGCCTGTATTTTGGGGTTTGTTTTGAATCGGGTTGCTTTGCCTGTATCCAACTGACAAAACCCACTGGACACCTGACTGAGCCGCATCTGAAGAATTGCAGCCGTTGAAGCCACCAGCGTTCCTTCATTAAGCATGACAACATATTTGTCTTTGAGCTTATTGTAAACTTTCCGCTGCTCTGGATCCATATCCAGCTTAATTGTGGAGTACACCTTTGGTGGCAAGTCCAGACATTCCTCCGTTGTTTTTATGAAGGCAACCGACCTGATTTTTTTCAGAAAATCTTCTCTGAACTCTTTGAAAATGACAAACTTCGGAAAATAAACTCCCGGTTCAAGATGCTTCTTATACGCGTTAATATCCCTGAACCACCGGTTACGGAACGAGAAAAAGTTAGTCCCAAAAGTCTTCCCAAAATCCAAAAAATACAGTTGCCAGAACAAATCAAGTTCGCTGTTAAGGATTGGTGTTCCGGTTAAAATGGCCCGTTTCCGGCTGTATGGCGCCAGCCTGATCAAATCTTTCGTCCGGACAGACTTACCGTTTTTGATCCGGTGACTCTCATCCAAAGCGATTATTAACCATGGTATTTTAACCAGCTGGTCAAACAGCGACGGAACCTTGTCGTAATTAATCACCCAAATAGCCTTACCTGACCTGCTAAGATATTGGATGTTCTTTTCCTTTGAGTACCCATCCAACACCTGAACGTATGGTCCGATGTTGGAGTGCTTGAAAAACTCATCACGCCAGTTGTGCATGGCGATCAGCGGGCAAACGATCAGTACAGGCTGCAGACCGGCGGTAAAGAACGACATACGGATCCAGTCAATACACATCTTTGTTTTGCCTGTTCCCATTTCACAAAATAGGGCGGGTGAATCTGATGTTCCAAACGTTTTGATAAACGCAATCTGGTGCGCCATTGGGGCTGTTTTAAATGGGATCACGTAAGCAAACTTTCAGGAACTCCATGATCACTTAATGTCGTTTTCTGTTCTGGTTCCGGATGAACGTCGGTGACAACAAGCGCCCCGTCCCACCGCTCTATCACTGACGCACACCGGCTTCCATGCACAGGCTCAAATTCAACACCAACATCATCAATACTGACCTGATACGGTCCGGGCGCATCCAGGGCGACAACAGGATTTCCCGCTGCACCAGGATTAAGTATTGCATCAACTACTGTATTTTGCTTCTGCGTTAATTTAAATTTTCCCGAATAACCGGAAGCGGGTAAATCTGCAATGAGCGATAATCCCCGCTTCCGTAATTCTGCACGGATAAATTGTATTGTATCGTCGGCATCGTCACGGCAGACACAGGTAATGGCACCTTTACCGGCAAGTTTGGTGAGCCAATAGTTCTGGGCGTCTGACACTTTGCCGTCCGCCCTCTTAACCTCAACAAATACCGATACCCCAATTTCCCCGGACGTCTCCGCAGAATGCAGGCAATCACTACGCCCGCAACAGTCCCGGTAACAACCCACAACCCCAAACACGTCAGGAAAACCAACAGTGCCGGTGACAACCGGCTTAAAGAACATCCCAATCTGGTTAAGTTTGACCATAAGTTGGCGCTGAACCAGAGACTCAAGTTTACCATTCTTCAATTTCTCCTTCATCCTCAAACGGATCATCTGATCCGGTGTAACTTTCTTCAATTTTTATCTCCTTTACACATTGATTTTTAACGTCCCACGCCAGTTTTTCTGACCAGTTATCAAACGCAACCGACACATCCACACCAAGTTTGACTTTAAAAAATTCCAAACTGTCCTCCATTATCGTCACCACATCCGGAATCCAGTCATAATCACCAATAGGCGTATCGATTCGTAACTCATCATGCACCTGAAGCAGCACCATTTGCGGTTTATCCTTAAAATACATCTCTAATTTATTCATCACCATCTTAACATAGTCGGCGCATGAGCCGGATATCTGGTAATTAACCAGCTTATACTCCTGCGTCCCGCCCCACTTATCACGCGGCAGGTAATTGCGCCGGCCAAATTTATTGGTAACGAACCCTTCCCGTATCGCCTCCTTTTTAATATCATCAAAAAATGATTTTACGTTTGTGAACCGGCTAAAATAATCCCTCTTCAGGTCTTTCGCCTCTTTGACCGGTATACCCAGCTTTTCAGCCAGAGCCGCATACCCCCCGCCGTAAATAAGCATAAAATTGAACGTCTTTACCGGATCCCGGTTACCATGGAAATACTGGTCAAACTCCTCCATAATCATCTTATGGAAGTCGGCATCCTCTTCATTTATTTTTCGGATCAGTTCAATTTCGTTTGCAAAATCGGCAAAAACACGATACTCCTGTTGTTTGTAGTCCAGATAAAATGAAACGTACCCAGGCCACGGCGGGAATGCCCTGCGAATTGATTTATCCTTCTTTGGGATCTTCTGCAGGTTCGGATCCACGCAGGACAGCCGACCGTGAATCGTTGTTGTGTTTCGTAAATTCGGATATATAAACCCGTCAATGTGAGACTTCAGCAACCCCTCGATGAAATTACTCATGGTATCAGTCAGCTTACTGTAATTGACCATCTCAACTAAAAGTGGGTGTGTATGTTTTTTCAGCTCCGCTTTGTTGATGATATAGTTACCTTTTGGGGTTTTGGGTAGTTCGTAACCCTCAAATGACAAAAATTCACCAATCTGCTTCGCTGAGTTCAAATTTATATCAGGCCCTATCATCTCAACCATCTTTGCTTTGGATACGTCGATTAATACCTCATACTCAGCCTTCAGGTCTTCCAGATACGATACGTTAAGCGGGATTCCCCTGGCGTTTATTTTAATCATCGTCCTGACAAATTCCATTTCCATCTGCAGAAGCGGCAATTGCCCGCGTTCCATAATTACCGGCCAGAACAGCTTGAACAGTGCTTCGGTGGCGATTACATCATACCGGGCGTATTCCAGCATTATGTCAGCTGGCACCTGATCGTAGTGCCGGTCCTTTTTCTTAATCCCGTTTTCCCGGAACCAGTCTTCCACCAGATCAACCTTTTTTTGAAGGTGTTCCGGCAAATACTTTTTGGAACAGGCATCCAAACTGTTACCACCGTGTCCGGCGTCAATCAGGTGCTTCATGACCATCGTGCAGTAAGCACCTGGCAGCGTCATTCCGGGAATACCAAGCCCATCGTAAACGGCACCTACCATCGCCAAATCGAACTGGGCGTTGTGAAACACCTTTGGAATGTCCTGCCGGTGTCCTATATATGACCTGAATTCGCGCCAGTCGTTTGTCACCAGAACCCCCGGCTCCCAGCTTCTCTTTGCCACGTATAAAAATGGCCGGTGTCCTTTGTGAATATTTAATCCGGTCGTTTCTGTGTCGATGGTGATGAA
>JAPLDV010000224.1 GCA_026391235.1 Bacteroidia bacterium
ACGCTCTTTTCTTTCGATGCATCAGGAAGTTCAGATAACGACGACGACATCTCAAAACTCGAAGTGCGCTGGGATTGGGAAGCGGATGGCGTCTGGGATACGGATTACTCTGAGGTAAAGACTGCCAGTCACCGGTTTAAAGATTTCGGAGATAATTTCGTCATACTCGGGGTAAAAGATACAAAGGGGCTTACAGCCTCCCTGAAAAAACCGGTCTCCATCACCGACGCCGCAACCATCACCGGCATGGATCCCCGGATGTGCGTTTGCTGCGGAGGCTGGTGGATTTGCATCCGGCAGGACACACTGCGCTTTTACGACGCTCCCGCCGCTGCGCTGGCCATTCTTGAAAAGGCAACTTTCCCTTTGGCTGTCCACGTAAAATGGACAAAAAAAGATCCGCGGTGCATGGGCGATGAAATCATCGTCCTGGAAATGATCATAAATTAAATCTTGATATGAATTTACCATTATTAAAACTGCCAATAATCCTGGTATTCTTATTCACAGTTAATCCTGTCCGCGCTCAAAAATCAGAAGATAAGTTCATTGATAATTCGCCCGGATACGATATTGCTGTTTACTATTTCCCGAATTATCATACCGATGATACCCGGAATGAATTGCGCTACGGTAAGGGCTGGTCGGAGTGGGAACTGGTGAAAAATGCCGTTCCGCGATTTGAAGGACAGCATCAGCCAAAGATCCCGCTCTGGGGATATACCAATGAGTCGGATCCCAGGGTAATGGAAATGAAGATCAATGCCGCATCACAATATGGCATCGATGTATTTATCTATGACTGGTATTATTACAATGACGGTCCGTTTTTGGAAAAGGGCCTTGAGAAAGGGTTTTTAAAAGCAGAAAACAACAATAAAGTAAAGTTCGCGCTGATGTGGGCCAATCACGATTGGGTGGATCTGTTCCCGCGGAATCCGGAAATAGCAAATCCGCCGCTGTTTTATCCGGGAACCATCACCCCTGAAACCTTTGACCGGATGACGGATTACATCATATCGGAATATTTCAGCCGGCCAACGTATTGGACAATAGATGGATGCCCCTATTTCTCAATCTATGAACTGTTTAAGTTTGTGGAAGGTATGGGAGGAAAAGAACAGGCCCGGGCAGCTTTGGATATGTTCCGTAAAAAGGTGAAAAAAGCCGGGTTCAAAGACTTGCATCTCAATGCAGTGGTTTGGGGCGTTCAGATTCTGCCCGGGGAGACTGAAATAAAAAAGCCTGCTGAACTGCTTGATTTTCTTGCATTCAACAGCACAACATCTTATGTGTGGGTTCATCATGTGGGATTCGACACCTTTCCGGAAACCGATTACAAAGACGTACAGGATAAATATTTCAGATGGACCGGTGAATACGTGAAATCCATCAGGCAGCCTTATTATCCGAATGTTACCATGGGTTGGGATGCTACTCCGCGCTGTAGTCAGAATGTCAAGTTCGCTAATCTGGGTTATCCCTGCATGGCTGTTTTGAAAAACAACACGCCCGAAAATTTTCAAAGTGCTTTGCAAACGTCAAAAATTTGGACTGATAAAAATCTGAAATCCAATAAGATAATCACTATAAACAGTTGGAATGAATGGACCGAAGGCAGTTTTCTGGAACCGGAAAGAGAATATGGCTATCGCTATCTTGAGGCCATCAGATTGGTATTTGGAAGAAAATGAGCAAGAAAGGCGGA
>JAPLDV010000553.1 GCA_026391235.1 Bacteroidia bacterium
CACGTCCTTAACTTCCGAAACTCCTTTAACTCCCTCACATCCTCACCTCCTCACATCCTCACCTCCTCACATCCTTAACGTTTCTTTACGTTCTTAGCGATTTTGCTTATCTTTCCCGCATTAAACAAATCATTCTATCAACATGAAAAGATTTACTTCTCTGTTATTGGGTATTTCGCTGCTGTTCAGCATTTCAGCGAGGGCCGACGAGGGGATGTGGCTGCTGCCGCTGATCCAGAAGCTGAATATCGGCAAGATGACCGAGCTGGGGCTCCAGCTATCGGCCGAAGATATTTACAGTGTTAACCATTCGAGCGTTAAAGATGCCATCCTGATTTTTGGCGGTGGTTGCACGGCTGAGGTAGTATCACCCCAGGGACTTGTGCTTACCAACCACCACTGCGGGTACGGATCGATCCAGTCGCATTCCACCGTGGAGCACGATTATCTTACCGATGGATTTTGGGCTATGAGCAAAGGCGAGGAATTGCCAAACCCTGGCTTATCCGTAACTTTTCTGGATTACCTTGAAGATGTTACGGCCAGGATCAATGGCAAGTTGAACGACGGAATGAGCGAAGCTGACCGCTCGGCTGCCATCCGCGATGAATCGCAAAAAATCCAGTCGGAAGTGAAAACCGACCGGTTCCATTCGGCCCGCGTTTCATCCTATTTCGGTGGAAACCAGTTCTATCTGCTGGTTTATACCCAGTACCGTGATGTCCGCCTGGTTGGTGCACCACCGAGTTCAATCGGTAAATTCGGTGCCGATACCGACAACTGGATGTGGCCCCGTCAAACCGGCGACTTCTCCGTTTTCCGTATCTATATGTCACCCGATGGCAGTCCGGCTAACTATGCGGCAGAAAATGTACCCCTGAAACCCAAACACTACCTGCCGGTTTCGGTAAAAGGCGTGAAAGAAGGCGATTTTACCATGATTATGGGATATCCCGGAAGAACAACACGCTACAGAACCTCCTATGAGGTAGAGGAAGACCTTAAGTATCTGCACCCGAACCGTATCAAAATCCGCAATGCCAAACAGGAAATCATGCTGGCCGACATGCTGGCCGATCCGAAAGTGAAAATCCAGTACTCTTCAAAATACTCCGGATCAACCAATTACTATAAAAAATCCATTGGCGAGTCAGCAGGGCTGAAACGTCTCAAAGTTGCCGAACGTAAGAAGGAACTGGAAGATGAGTTTACCAAATGGATCGCTCAGGATCCGGCCCTTCAGAAAAAATACGGCGAAGCCCTGAATCTGATAAAAATATCTCTGGAAGGACGTGCGCCGTATAATAATGTCAGCCAGTATTTTTCAGAGTGCTTCGGCCAGGGATCTGAAATCATTGGTATGGCCGGACAATTTGGCGGGACACTCGCGAATATGCTCAAGACTGAAAAAGATCCTGCTAAAATCAAGGAATCTACAGACAATATGAAACAGAACCTGTCCGGGATATTTAAAGACTATAACGAGCCTACCGATCAAAAAGTCACAGCTGCAATGTTTGAACTGTTCTGCAAGGATGTAGAGCAGCAGTATAAACCTGATGTATATAATCTTATTAACAAGAAATTCAAAGGCTGCGGAGTTGCATTCTCAGCCAAAATGTTTGAAACTTCGATTTTCTGCGACCAGGCCAAACTCGAAGCATTTCTCGACAAGCCGAGCTTGAAGATTCTGGAAAAAGATCTTGCCTATATTGCTTCGGTATCGATCAGCAAAAAAACCGCCGAGATCAGAAGCGAATTAGGGAAGTTTTCATCCGATCTTGCAAAAGGACAGCGCCTGTGGCTCGACGGACTGATGACGATGCAGAAAGACCGAGTTTTCTATCCTGATGCCAACTCTACCATGCGGCTTTCTTATGGAAGCATAAAATCATACGATCCTATTGATGCTGTTCATTATAAGTATTTTACTACTCTCGATGGCGTCATGCAGAAAGAAGTTCCGGGCGACTGGGAATTTGATGTTCCTGCTAAGCTTAAGGAACTTTACAAAGCAAAGGATTATGGCATTTACGGTGAAGGCGGCGTGATGAAGATCGGGTTTATCTCCAATGATGATATCACAGGCGGGAATTCAGGCTCACCTGTTCTTAACTCGAAAGGCGAGCTCCTCGGATTGGCTTTCGACGGCAACTGGGAAGCCCTGAGCGGCGATGTTGCTTTCGAGCCCGAACTGTCGCGCACCATCAGTGTGGATATCCGTTACGTGCTGTTCATCATCGACAAATACGCAGGGGCCAAGCACCTGGTGGACGAGATGACGCTTACGTACTAAAAGGGGAGAAGAAAAGGCTCAAGGCGCAAGGCACAAGGAGCAAGTAAGGTAAAATTATAAAGCAGAGAAAGGCTGAAGGGTTCCCCCTCTTCAGCCTTTCTGATATTATTACTTATTCCTTACTTGAGCCTTGAGCCTTGAGCCTTGAGCCTTGAGCCTTGAGCCTTGAGCCTTGAGCCTTGAGTCTTTTTTATACCTTTGCAGGATGAAAATCAACATCGTCGACATATTATCCATCTTCATGGTGCTGTTCGCCGTGATCGATATTTTCGGCAGTATTCCGGTGATTTTAAGCATTAAGAACAAAGGCGGGAAAATCAAGGCCGGTCAGGCTACCGTGGTTGCATTTGCAGTATTGCTGGCCTTTTTGATCGTCGGGGAGAAAATGCTTGGATTATTCGGTGTGGATGTCTCATCCTTCGCTATTGCAGGTTCTTTTATCATCTTTATACTGGCTTTTGAGATGATACTCGGGCATGAATTTTTCAAAAATGATACACCCGAGGGAGCTTCCATAGTTCCCATCGCCTTTCCGCTGATTGCCGGCGCCGGATCCATCACCACCCTGATCTCTTTGCGCTCGCAATACGACCACATCAACATTATCATTGCACTGATATTGAATATGATAGTGGTTTATATCGTTCTGAAAGCCACTTACCGGTTTGAGCGATTCCTTGGACCTACCGGTCTTATGATCCTGAAAAAGTTTTTCGGGATTATCCTCCTTGCCATTGCCATTAAACTCTTTGTCGCCAACACCGGTATCAAAATCGGTGTTCATTAGCACCCTGGGATTCAATAATTAACCACAATAGGCTGTCTGGCCGGACAGCCAGGCAAGGCACATTCCGGATGTTCACAAAAATATTCAGCTTCAGCACATTCCGACGGGTCACAACAAAGGTAACAAACCCGCTTAAAGGCCCTGAATCCTATCGGTTCCACATCAGGAGATAAAAAGCCTTCCTGTACCGGTTCTTCCTTCAGAAGGTCGGTGCTCAGGTACTTCTTATTATCATCAGAGAAAACAGTTACTACAACAGCATCATCCTGCATCTCATTGAGGATTTTCAGGGCTCCGATAAAATTCGCTCCGGATGAAATTCCAACGCCAAGTCCCATACCGGCCAGTTTCTGGGCCATGATAATGCTATCCCCGTCATCCACGCACATAATCGAATCGAGCTGATCCAGTTTGACAATCGGTGGAATAAACTCATCGGAAATACCCTGGATCCTGTGCTTGCCAACCTTGCTCCGGGTGGTAAGCGTAGGGGAGTTCTCGGGTTCAAGAGGGTGAATTGTGATGGAGGGATCCTGTTCCTTAAGATATTTCCCCACTCCCATAACGGTACCGCCGGTACCCACGCCGGCTATAAAAGCATCCGGTTTTAAATTCCTACATTTAAGCTGCCACCAGATTTCCGGACCGGTGGTAAGATAATGTGCCTCTGCATTATCCATGTTCTCAAACTGATGAGGAAGGAAAGCCCCTTCAATACCGGCAGCCATTTTGTTGGCCAGATCGATACTGCCCAGAAAACCACCCTCGTTCTTACAGATCAGGTTGATTGTCGCGCCAAATCCGCGGATCAGGTTGATGCGCTCCGAGCTCATCCAATCAGGCATGAATATGGTAACCGGATGCCCGAGTGCACGACCGATAGCTGACATGGAGATACCAGTATTTCCGCTGGTTGCTTCAATGATCTGCTTTCCGGGTTTTAAAACTCCTGCTTTTATTGCTTTGCTGAGTATATGGAGCGCCATGCGATCCTTGATGCTGCCGGTCATATTCATATTCTCGGCTTTGGCGTATATTTTCTTAACTCTCCCTTTATAAAGAAATTCAATCTCGAGAAGCGGAGTATTTCCGATCAGGCTTGATAAACCTTTGATCTTGCTGAGGTAATTATCGTTCATCGTATCAGGTTAAAGGAAAGGGCTAAAAGTAACAATATCGGCGAAACACAAAAATGATTTTTAAGAGTTGGCAACTTTTTAGAATTGCCAACTCTACTGATCTACTGAATTCAATTGCTATATTTGCCTCATTGGTTTGGTTTTTTTATGGATTACAGCATGTTAAGCAAGAAAGATCTGCTCAGGGAAAATTTATCCCTGCGCAAGGAGATCGATCAACTTCTTCAAGGCCAGATTGATATCGGCCACCTCTCAGCCATCATTTTCGAGCGGAAACGAACGGAACAAAATTTCAACAAAATAAATGATGCTCTACTGAGCCTCGGCGCTTCCTTCGATGACAATGTCAATCTCCTCACCCGATTGTGCGGCGAACTCACAGGAGCCACCTGCACCTTATATAACCGGATCGAAGAAGGTATGCTTTGCGCCCTCGGACAATGGAACACCCCACCGGATTTCTGTTCAATCGACAAACCCGAAGGGCACATATGTTACGATGTGATCAACAGGGGCGGTAACCAGGTGATTGTAATCAACAACCTTCCGGATACCCCGTACGCGCATTCCGATCGCAATGTATCTGCCTATAATCTAATCACATACATGGGTAAAGCCGTTGTGTGTGATGGCGAATTTGTTGGTTCCATTTGTGCGGTTTTCCAGAAGGACGTAGCACTCACAATTGAACATGAGCAGATTTTCACCATTATCGCGTCCGCCCTGGGAAATGAGGAATCACGCAAAAATGCGCAGAAGAATTTACGCGAAAGCGAAGAACGATTCCGCTCGGCATTCCTCACCAGCCCCGATTCCATTAATATCAACCGTTTGTCCGATGGGCTATATATCGATATTAATGAAGGCTTTACCAAAATAACAGGCTATACCCGTGAAGATGCCATCGGAAAAACATCCCTCGAACTCAATCTCTGGGACAATCCGGCCGACCGGGCCCGTCTGATTGATGAACTTATTAAAAATGGTTATGTTGAAAACCTCGAGGCTCAGTTTCGGATAAAGGATGGAGGAACAAAAATTGCGCTCATGTCGGCCAGAGTTTTTTCCGTCAAGGGAGAACAGCACATACTTTCCGTTACCCGCGATATGACCGACTGGAAGAAAGCGATTCTGGCCATCGAGGAAAGCGAGCATAAATTTCGCTCATTGGTAGAGAATGCATTCGACGGAATTTACCTGCTTTCAAGCGACCGTTTTGTTTACTCCAACCATCGTTTCTGTGAAATCATGGGGTACTCTGCCGAAGAAATAGCGTCAGAAAATTTTAATTTGGGAATTACCCTCACCGATAAAAGCCGCGACCTGATCGAACAACGCAGGCAGGCCAGAATCAGAGGAGAGGAAATCCCAGGTATTTACGAGTTTGAGATCCAAACAAAATCCGGTGAATTAAAAGAAGTGGAGGTCAGTACTGTCAAACTTGATACTCAGGACGAAGTCA
>JAPLDV010000420.1 GCA_026391235.1 Bacteroidia bacterium
AATGAATTGGTGGCCCAGGCCTGTAGCGAGAAACCCTCCTCGGCCAATCCGAATTCATTCATAAATTTATCGATCTTGCCAATTGGCTTGCCCAGGTCAGTTAGAAGACTATTAATATCGATATTCGAAAAATATCTGAATTCATTGGCTAACAGCGGGATAAACGTAAAGAAGAAGAGAAGAACAAGAGACCAGAAAAGAATAAGAACAAGAAAGGAGCATAAAGCCCTTGGAAGGTGCCATTTCCGGAAGTGGATCTTCTGAATCAGGTTAACGAGTGGCTCACCGATCATGGATATCACAAAAGAGATCAGGATGAACACCACAATATTGGAGAAGAACCAGATAGCCAGACCGGCCATCAGAATTGTGACTCCCAGGATAATCAGCCGCTGGGTATTGGTGATGTTCGGTCTTGGTGCCATAGTGTAAAAGTAGAAAATTCTGGGATATTATCCGCGGACCAACGGGTGGATCACCAATTCAGCAATAAGGTAAGCAAGGAGCAGAATTGCCGACCAGGAAAAATGCCTTCTGATGTTTGTGTATTGCCCAGGCGGAATGCCCATAACCACCCGTGTGTAGGTCATCAGGAAAGCCCGCTCAAAATAGTAGGCTACAACCGTTGCCAGTGCCACCCCGCGGATTCCCCAGATCTGTACCAGCATCAGGCTGAGTCCGATATTAAGAATAAGTTCCAGCAAAGAGGCGATCATCAATATGCGGGTCTTTTGTAAGGCGATAAGGACGGTCTGAGGAAACAACAACCTACTGGTTATCAGCAATAGGAAAAGATTGAACACACCGGCGCTTTCCAGAAAATTCCGACCATAAACCGCCGGAAAGAGAAAATATGCAACCAATACGAGGAAGATAGTAAGCGGAAACATCCACGAAACCATCCTGCTACTGCGATCCCGAAGTTGTTGCAATCCGGCTGCCGGTCCATCACGGGTGATCGAAGGAACAATGGCATTGCTCAGGGCGTATGCGAGCAGTGCCACCAGAGGCAGCTCCCTGGCACCATAACGGAAAATGGCGAACAGGGCAGGATCGAACTTAGCTGAAACGATAAAACCATTCACATATTGAGCCGATCCGCTCAGCAATACGCTCAATATGATGGGGGTTCCCAGATTGAGATATTTTTTCCAGAAGGGAAAGGAAATCCGGAAATCACCGTTATTGATCAGAATAACAGCCAACCAGATCATCCGGAAACCGCCGGCGGCAATCATTCCCCAGATGGCTCCCTTAACGCCGAGTCCGATGATTACCGGAACCCCGACTATAAGAATCTGGAGGGAAAAAGCCAATATCCCGTATCTGACCAGATTTTTGGTCTGGTTTGCTATAACATACCAATACTCCACCAATGTTGAAGGTGCATACAGAACAAGGTATAGGACCACCAACCAGATGATCCCGCGCGGGAGTTCCTGACCGAGCAGCCTTTCAAGAACGGGGCTGGCAAGAAGAAGGACAAGAGACGATAATACCGAAAAGACAAGAAGAAGAAGAAAAGAATTAAAGAACTCGCGTGAAGCCTGTTGGGACCCGGTAGAGACGCATATATGCGTCTCTACATGCGTCTCTACACCCGGTTCAGCAGCAACAGACGCCAGGGGCAGCAACGCCTGTATCAGCCCGGTAACCCAAAAGTAGCTCACTACCCCCGCGAAAAAAAGGAAAGCCTCGAAAATACCTACCTGGTCGGGCATAAGTCCGGATCTCGGGAGGATGATGCTGATCAGGAAAACCGATCCGTACCGGAAGAGCTGGAAAAACTGCAGTCCGGAGAGAGTGTCATTTGGCAGTATTTTGCGCCAATGGATCGGCAAATCATTCGATATTAAGCGGATCTTGTATTTTCTGTTTCATCAACGCCAGGTCAAGTACATCCTGAATCGTCCTGACATAACGGAAAGTTAAGCCTTTTAAGTATTTAGCCTTGATCTGCTCGATATCGTTGCGGTTCTCTTCAGCCAGAATGATCTCCTTGATCGATGCCCGCTTGGCTGCCAGAATTTTTTCCTTGACACCGCCAACAGGAATAACCCTGCCACGCAGAGTGATTTCGCAGGTCATGGCGAGATTTGGTTACACCTTGCGCTGCGTAAAGGCTGAAGCAAGCGAGGTCACCATGGTAACGCCGGCCGACGGGCCATCTTTTGGAATGGCTCCTTCGGGGACATGGATATGAACATTCCAGTGTTCGAACACATTTTCAGGCAACTGCAGTTTGATGGCATGAGCCTTCAGATATTCCAGAGCCAGGATGGCCGATTCTTTCATTACCTCACCAAGGTTTCCGGTAAGCGTAAGATTGCCCTTGCCCTTGCTCAAACTGGTTTCCACATATAATATCTGTCCTCCCGTTTCCGTCCAGGCCAAACCCGTAACCACCCCTGCAAATTCATTGCCCTGATATTCATCCTTCAGCACTTCCGGATATCCCAGGTATCCTTTCAATGAATCTTTGGCAACCTCTTTCGGAAGAATTTCGCCCATGGCCACTTTTTTGGTCAGTTGGCGAACCACTTTGGCAATTTTCTTATCCAGGCTCCTGACTCCCGATTCACGGGTATGGTTCTCAATAATATACTCAAGGGTATCTTTCGGAAACACAAACTGGTCGGGTTGCAATCCATGCTCTGTCAATTGCTTGGTAACCAGATGTTTCGTGGCAATTTCAATTTTTTCCTCCACAACATAACCCGATATTTCGATCATTTCCATACGGTCGCGCAGGGCCGCACTGATGGTGGACGGATTATTGGCCGTGGCGATAAACAGGACCTTCGACAGGTCGTATTCCATTTCGAGGAAGTTATCGTAGAAGGTGCTGTTCTGCTCCGGATCGAGCAGTTCAAGAAGGGCCGAAGCCGGATCACCCCTAAAATCATTTCCCACCTTGTCGACCTCATCCAGCACAAACACCGGGTTTGAAGTCCCTGCCCGCCTTATATAATGAATAATGCGGCCAGGCATGGCACCGATATAGGTTTTCCGGTGACCGCGGATTTCAGATTCGTCTTTAAGTCCGCCGAGTGACATTCTCACATATTTTCTTTTCAGGGCACGTGCAACTGACTTGCCGAGGGAAGTCTTGCCTACTCCCGGAGGGCCATAGAGGCATAGGATCGGAGCTTTCATATCCCCCTTCAGCTTCAGGATAGCCAGATGTTCCAGAATCCGTTCCTTAACCTGATCGAGGCCGGAGTGGTCCTGGTTGAGTATGCGTTTGGCCCTTCGCAGGTCGAAGTTGTCTTGTGAAACCTCGTTCCAGGGCAGGTCGAGCAGCACCTCCAGATAGTTGAGCTGCACCGAATACTCTGCTGATGCAGGGTTGATCCGTTCAAGCTTCTCGATATCACGGGCGAATGATTTAGCCACCTCAGGCGGCCAGTTTTTGACTTCGGCCCGCTGACGTACTTCTTCCACTTCCTGTTCGAACGGACTTCCGCCAAGCTCATCCTGGATGGTTTTCATCTGCTGGTTAAGCAGATATTCCCGCTGCTGCTGGTCGATCTCCAGCTTTACCTTGCTCTGGATATCCTTTTTCAGTTTCTGTTTCTGGAATTCCAGCGAAAGGTGTTCAAGCAACCGTACGGCCCGGTCGCGGATGTTATCTATTTCCAGCAACTCCTGTTTCTCGGACATGCCAAGATCGGAATTTGAGCAGAGGTAGTTTACCAGGAATCCGGCGCCTTCAATATTCTTGATGGCAAAGCTTGCTTCCTGGGGAACATTTGATGAATATTGTACAATCTTAAGAGCCAGATCTTTAATCGTTCCGATAATGGCTTCAAATTCCTGCGGCTCCTCATGGGGCTTGATATCTGAAAGAGGAGTAACCCGTCCTTTCAGATAAGGTTCCTTTCCGGTGATTTCATCGAGATGAAAACGGCGTTTACCGTGAATGATGACCGAGGTGGTGTCATCGGGCATGTTCAATATCTTAACGATGGAAGCCATGGTGCCAACCCTGTTAAGGTCGCTGACTTCCGGATCTTCGATGGTTGTATCCTTCTGGGCAACAACTCCGATAGATGTATTGTTTTTATAGGCTTCCTTGACCAGCCGGATTGATTTATCACGGCCTACGGTGATGGGAATAACCACCCCGGGGAAAAGAACGGGATTGCGCAAGGCCAGTATTGGCAGTGTTTCCGGAATTTCAACTGCGCTAAGTTCTTCCTCGTTGCCATCCGACAAAAGAGGAACAAAGTCGCTGTCGTCATCTCCGAAATCAAAAAATAAGTTGTTTCCCAATTTCATTCCCACTGATTAAAGCAAAAAAAAGCCCCGTGCCGGGGCTTTGGGTTTATATCATCAGAACTACTTCTGAGCCTTTTTCTCCAAATGCTTAACCATGCGGCGGTTGAATTTATCAACGCGGCCTGCCATATCAAGCAGTTTTACCTTACCGGTGAAGAAAGGGTGCGATGTGTTCGAAATTTCAATTTTTACAAGCGGATACTCAACTCCGTCAAGCTGTATCTTCTCGCGGGTTGCAACCGTTGAACGCGTAATAAAGGTATACTCGTTTGAGAGGTCCTTAAAGACCACCATTCTGTAATTCTTAGGATGAATATCTTTTTTCATTTCATCATTACTTTAGGGGACGCAAAGATAAGGACTTTTTCCTGTTTATCAAATATCAGGGTGATTTTCTTCACCTTTTTTCGGAATATCCTTCCGCAAACTACTGTTCCCGCCCTCATTGGTAAATCGGGTAAACGGCACCGAGGGATCGATCATGTACCGGTAAGTAATATGTTTCTTAATAGGAACGGCTCCGATCTGTTCATACACTTTCCTCATTCTCGGGTTATAATCGCCTACCCATGATAACTCGATCTCGGTGTACCACTTCTTGTTTTTGGTAGCCAAAGCAAACTGAAGGAACAGTGCAGCGATCACACCCGCATTCTGGTACTCCGGAATCACGCCAGCCATCAACGCCCGGTTCCGGGTGATGGTTTTGCCATTTTTAAGCCACATGAATTTCAAACCGGTCCAAAGATTCAGCCTTCCATTGAAATGAGCAAGCACCTGGTTAACATCCGGGAAAGCCACCACTACGCCAACCGGCTTCCCATCCTTATAGGCAAACCATATAAACTCCTCAACCAGAATAGGCTTGGCGCTTTCAA
The DNA here is from genome assembly GCA_026391235.1 of Bacteroidia bacterium. Next base: position 5,160 of record JAPLDV010000420.1, read on the forward strand.
AAATTCCTTCCAGATCTTTTACGGTGAACGGTGTAAAATCCTCGAGATAATCCGACCAGGTAAGATTGACAATATCAACCAGATCACGGATATATTTCTGCGGGTTTTTCTTCTCAAAATGCAGGAAAGTGTAACCGGGACGTGAAGCCAGATATTCTGAGAATTTCACCATCCTGACAGGCCAGGTTTTCGTCAGATCGACATGATAGGAAAACTGCTGGAAATAATCCCTAAAGCCGTAATCTTCAAATAGTTTTTGGAAGTACGGTTTATTATAGGGCATTCCGTAACCCTGTTTCATAAAACCTTCAACCAAAACGCCCCAGTAAGAAAAGTTCTCGCCGAAATTCACACTTCCATCCATGGCAACCGCACCTTTTTGCTTAAGCCAGTCACGTGCTGCATCAAAAAGCTTATTTGCTGCTTCCGGGTCATTGATGCACTCAAAAAACCCCATTCCTCCGGTCGGGAAATCTGATCTTTTGGTCTTTTGATGGTTGATAAACGCCGCTACCCGGCCAATCCAACGGCCTGAATCATCCTGCAATACCCACCTGATCGCTTCACCATGTGTGAACAACTGATTTTTCGATGGGGTGAAAATGTTCTCCACCTCCATATCCAACGGGGCAATCCAATTGGGATCATCATTGTATAAAATCCGGCCAACATCATGGAAAGTGCGAAAATTATCACGGGTAATTTCAATCAGTTTCATTGCCATCTTGGTTAAAACTAGTTACGGCTGTTAATCCTGGATAATAGCCGCAAAATTTCCAGATAGAGCCATACCAGGGTAACCATCAGCGCAAAAGCAGAGTACCATTCCATAAATTTGGGCAGGCCGCTTTGTGATCCTTTATCGATTAGATCAAAATCGAGTACAAGATTAAGTGCGGCAACACCGCAAATAACCACACCAACAATAATTCCCAGGGTTCCGCCGCTGTGCATGAGCGGAAAATTAATACCGAATAATCCCAGAATAAATCCAGCAAAATACATCAGGGCGATGCCTCCGGTGGCGGCAAAAACACCCATCCGGAATTTTTCAGTAACCTTGATGATGCCCGTCCGGTATAGGAAAAGCATGGCAAGCAGGGTAAGGAAGGTGAGGCTCGCAGCCTGTATAACGATACCAGGCATTTTGAATTCAAAGAAGGAAGAGACCGCTCCCAGAAACAAACCTTGCAGTACTGCATAAACCGGTGCGGCCCAGGGCGACCAGACCGGACGGAACATGATTGCCAGAGAAAGGATAAATCCGCCGATCCCGCCTGCCAGCATGAATGTTACCAGAGCCGGGGGAATAGCCTCCGGATTCGGGTTCTGAAAAAAGATCCTCCAGGTATAGGAGGCACCGAGTATGACCAGCAATAACATCAGGAACGACTTATTGACCGTGCCTTTTAACGTCATTACGGTATCACCGGTGACATCAGTGTAAGTTTTTTCGAAAATCTTCTTGCTAAACGCCGGATTGGATGTTCGTGCTATCATTTGGCTAAAAATTTGAGCCAAATTTAGCATTATCGGTTTACATTTTCGGGAA
>JAPLDV010000739.1 GCA_026391235.1 Bacteroidia bacterium
GCACCTACCAGGCCCAAAAGGAATTTCACCTTCACCCGGCCGATATAGAGTAAAACAAGGCAAGTGGAGAACAAAATAAAGGCAGTTGAAAAATTTTCGGGAAGAATTAAGCCGCAAACCAGGCCAATAACCAGCAGGACCGGTAAAAATCCTTTCTTGAAATCCTGAATTTCTGTCTGATTCCGGCTGAGAAAACGTGCAACAAAAATAATCAGTGCTATTTTCGCGAAATCGGAGCTTTGAAAGGTTATGCCGGTACCGGGTATTCTTACCGACCGTCTGGCTTCATTCAGATGTACTCCGAAAGCTAGGGTGTAGATCAGAAGTATTACAGCGACCACCAGAATTATATTGGCTAAACTGCTGTAATGTTTATACGGTACTTTATGGATGAAAAAAATAATCCCCCAACCTATAGCGAGGAAGCCGACATGCCGGACAATATGCAGGGTAACACTCCCGCCGTCACGATATGCCAGGGCTGCAACTGAACTGGCGACAGCGACCCCTGAATAGACAGTCAGGAATACCATCAGTACCCAGATCACACGATCGCCTTTAAACAGTTGCAGAATGTTGCGCATTTCCGGTGAAATATTTACGATGAATGAATCAGAGGTTACGAACGGCATCTTTAAATTGACGTCCGCGATCTTCATAATTTTCAAAAAGGTCAAAACTGGCGCAGCATGGGGAAAGCAGCACAACATTCCCTTCTTCGGCCAGATAATAGGCAGTACGAACGGCTTCTTCCATGTTATCCGTATCCACCACGATATTGATCAGGTCATCAAACGATTGGTGGATCCTGGAATTGTCTATCCCCAGGCAGACGATTGATTTAACCCTTTCCCGGACCAGCGCATGGAGAATCGAATAATCGTTACCCTTATCAATCCCCCCAACAATCCATACAACCTTGACTTTCATCGATTCCAATGCATACCAGGTGGAATTGACATTGGTTGCCTTTGAATCATTAATGAATTCAATTCCGTGAACCTTGATAACCGTTTCCAGGCGATGTTCAACACCCTGAAAGTCTGTCAGGCATTCACGGATTGAATCTTTTCGGATGTCAAGCACGCGCGATGCAATTCCGGATGCCATAGAGTTGTAGGCGTTGTGCTTTCCTTGCATTGAAAGATCAAATAGTGACATATTGAAAGGATTATTATTAATGACAATATTTATTTCATCGCCTTCCACCCAGGCGCCCGGGTTATAAACCTGATCGAATCCAAAGGGCAGTTTCTGCGGCAGGATCTGCCGTTTCGCAATTTCTTCCCGGATAACAGGGTCATCCCCACAAAAAATAAAGTGGTTTTCAGGCCTCATATTTTGGATGATCCGGAATTTACTATCCACATAATTCTGGAATTTATACTCGTACCTGTCGAGGTGATCCGGCGTAATATTCATCAAAACAGCGATATCCGCACGAAAATCATACATCCCGTCGAGCTGAAAACTCGATATCTCGAGAACGTAATAATCAAAATCCTGTTCGGCCACCTGGCGGGCAAAGCTCTGGCCTATGTTGCCAGCCAATCCGACATTTAGACCAGCCTCTTTCAGAATGTGGTAGGTCATCAGGGAGGTGGTGGTTTTTCCATTGCTGCCGGTTATACAGATCAATTTTGCATCCGTGTACTTTGCTGCAAACTCTAATTCAGAGATGACCGGAATTCCTTTTTCGTGCAACAACCTGATCATTGGAGCTTTTTCAGGAATACCAGGACTTTTGATAACGAAATCGGCTTCGAGTAACCGGGATTCGGTATGCCCTCCTTCTTCAAATTCAAAATCCATATCCGTCAGGGTCTGCCGATATTCCGGTTTAATCTTCCCTGCATCCGATACCAGAACGGAATATCCTGCTTTCCGGGCCAGGATTGCTGATCCCACCCCGCTTTCACCAGCACCCAATATGACGATCTTCTCTGCCAAGGCTATCTGATTTTCAGGGTGACTACTGTGATTACTGCGAGAAGAAGGCCGATAATCAGGAACCGGATAACAATCTTAGGTTCGGCATAACCTTTCTTCTGGAAATGATGATGCAGCGGTGCCATCAGGAAAATTCTCCTGCCTGTTCCAAAGCGTTTGCGGGTATACTTGAACCAGCCCACCTGCATCATCACGGAAATATTCTCGATAATAAATACCCCGCACAGGATCGGCACAAAAAGTTCTTTCCTGATGAGAACGGCAAAAACGGCGATAATTCCGCCAAGCGCCAGGCTGCCGGTATCTCCCATGAATACCTGGGCCGGGAAGGCATTGTACCACAAAAATCCAACCGTGGCGCCAATAAAGGCTGAAACAAATACGGCAAGCTCCCCCGAGTTGGGGATGTACATAATATTTAAATAGTGTGCCAGCTCGTAGTTACCCGATAAAAATGCCAGTATTCCAAGCGTAGCACCGATAATAGCCGATGAACCCGTCGCCAGCCCATCTAATCCATCTGTAATATTGGCACCGTTACTGATAAAAGTAACAAGCAGGATCACAGCCAGAACGAAGATAACCCAGGTCCAGTTGCCAGCCTTTTCACCCATCCAGATAACCAGCCATTTGTAATTGAACTCATTGTTTTTTACAAAGGGGATCGTGGTGGTGGCACTTCTGCTTTTAACATACTTGTAAGTAATTCCATCCTGATTTCCCTTTTCGACAACACTATCTTTTGCTGTGATATCAACCGTTTTGACCGGAATTTTATCACCGATAACCACATCCTGATGAAAATAGAGGGTAAGTCCTACGATTAAACCCAGACTAACCTGACCAACTATCTTAAAGCTGGCGGCCAATCCGGCTTTATTTTTTTTGAATACTTTGATATAATCATCCAGAAAACCGATGAGCCCTAACCACACAGTTGTAATAAGCATCAGAAAAATATAGATATTGTCCAGCCGGGCGAATAACAGCGTCGGTATCAGAATGGCAGCCAGTATGATGATCCCGCCCATAGTTGGTGTACCGGTTTTCTGCATCTGGCCGTTTAGGCCAAGATCCCTTACCGATTCGCCAACCTGTTTTTTATGCAGGTAATTTATAATGCGTTTCCCGAACAGCGTTGAAACAATCAGTGCGGTAATCAATGCCATTGCCGCCCGGAACGAGCTATACTGAAACAATCCAGCTCCCGGGATATCAAACTGATGCAGCCATTTAAAAAGTTCGTAGAACATAGTCTATAGGGTATCAGGTTTCAGGTTTCGGGTATCAGGGTTCGCGTCACGCGTCACGCGTTTCGCGTCACGGGTTTCGGTACTCAGGCGGCCAAGTTCCTCGCGGTCATCAAAGTGGTGTTTCACGCCGTTTATTTCCTGATATGTTTCATGGCCTTTGCCAGCTAAAAGAACAATATCGCCTTTGCCTGCCAATGCAACAGCGGTCTTAATCGCCTCATGCCGATTTATGATACTCAGTACTTTATATGCCGCTCCGGCAGGAACACCTTTCCGGATATCATCCAGAATTAATTCAGGATCCTCGGTTCTGGGATTATCTGAAGTAATGATCACCCGATCGCTCAACCGGCAGGCGACATCTGCCATCAAAGGGCGTTTACCGCGGTCACGGTCACCCCCAGCACCAAATACTGTTATAATTTTAATATCCCTGGTTTTCAGTTCCCCGAGGGTTGTTAATACATTTTCGAGGGCATCCGGTGTATGGGCGTAATCAACAATCCCGATTCTGTCATTACCTAAAAGAATTGTTTCCAAACGACCTTCAACGGGTTCGAGCTGACTCAGACGGGTCAGGATTTCTGATTTTTCCTGGCCGAGTAAAATTGCCGCACTGTATACAGCAAGCAGATTCGATACATTATATGTGCCTATAAAGCGGATCCAGACTTCCTGAGAATTGAAGGAAACCAGCATCCCATCGGTATGCTGCTCGATCATCCGTCCTTCAAAATCAGCGGAGCCCCTGGTCGTGTAAGAATACTTTCGGGCTAAACAATTCTGTAACATAACCATTCCATTCCGGTCCTCGGAATTGACAATTGCAAATGCCTGAGAATCAAGCTGGTCGAAAAATAACTTTTTGGCTTTTAGATAAGCCTGGAAATCAAGATGATAATCAAGATGATCACGTGTGAGATTCGTGAATATGCCACCGGCAAATCTGACTCCCTCAACCCGGTGCTGATCCATGGCATGTGAGGAAATCTCAACAAAAACGTATAGACACCCGGCTTTAACCATTTCGGCCAGATGACGCTGGAAAGTTATGGCGTCAGGAGTGGTATGCGTGGCATCAGTTGAATCAAGATGAACGCAAACACGAATCGTGGAAATGAGTCCTGATGGAAAGCCCAGATTTTCAAATAGCTTATACAGAAGTGTTGCAATCGTTGTTTTACCATTTGTTCCGGTAACTCCCACAACTTTCAGCAATTGCGACGGATGATCATAATAAGCCGAGGCCAGTTGCCCTATCGACCGGCTGGTATTTTCAACCCGGATGATTGTGGTGCTGCCTGTGTCAATGGATGGAGATTGCTCACATAAGATTGCTGCCGCACCTTTCTCAATAGCCTGCGCGATATAGCGATGGCCATCCGTATGGGTTCCCCGGATTGCAGCGAAAATCATTCCCGGGGCCACTTCCCTTGAATTAATTGTGAGTCCGGAGATCTGGACTTCAGGGTCACCGATGAGTTCAACTATCCTGACATTTCCCGTGAGTTCACTGAGCTTTTTCATAGGACAGTGAGTTTAAATTCAATGATGCCTACCGAATCGCGTGATGTTCCCGCTGCCGGAGTCTGCGAGATTATCCTTCCCGATCCTTTGATTTTAACCTTATAGCCCATGTTTTCCAGTACAGGAATCACATCTTTGAGGCCCATGCCAATAAAGCTTGGCAACAGTGAGTCATTTGTACTGACAGGTTCTGCATGCAGCCTGTCGCCATCCCGGACCACCTGGGCCCATGTATCAGCCGGGTTGCCGCCACTTACCGGAATCTTCAGGTTTTTCAGCAATTCTCTGGTATCTGACCAGTCGCCGGGGGAAACCATTGGAATCCTTTCAAGCGATGTATCCTTCGGGACTGTGAGATTTTTCTGCAGTTCGAGTTTCGTGGCATACACCTTATCGGAAATTGCTTTAAATACGGACCCGGAAACAATGGCTCCGTAATAGGTCCCCCCCGTCGGCTTTGAAACAACAACAATACAGCTGTACTTCGGGTTATCGGCCGGAAAGTAGCCGACGAATGAAGCCCTGTAATCCTTTTTCCCCGTGTCGTTCTTGTATCCTTTTGCTCCCTGTGAAATTACAGCAGTACCGGTTTTCCCGGCAATCTGATAGAGGTCATTCTTCAGGTTGGTGGCCGTCCCATCATTCACGACACCTTCAAGCATGCGTTTCACGATTGCCAGAGTTTCCTGTGAGCAGATGGAGGATTTCAATACTTCTGTTTTATAAGGCTTTACGGTCTGACTGTGAGACTTAAGGCATCTGACTAATCGCGGTTTGACCATTGTACCGTTATTGGCGATAGCGTTATAAAAAGTGAGTATCTGCAGTGGGGTCATTGCAATTTCATACCCGAAAGCCATCCAGGCGATTGTTGCCGCCGACCAATACTGGCTTCCAGGGGTCCTTATCCGCGAATCCTGGCCACCGTCGATTTCGAGGTTAAGCGGCTTATTGATTCCCATTCCGTACAGCCGTTCCAGAAAATGCTCCGGGTTTGAACCGTAATAATTATCGATTATCCGGGCCATCCCGATATTGGAAGATTTTTCAACTACCTGTTGAACAGTAATCAACCCGAAACCACCCGTATGCGAATCCGTAATGGGTTGATTATGTAGTGTAAATTTGCCGTTAAATGTCTGTATGGTATCCGAAGGTTTAACAAATCCATCCTCAAGAGCTGCCATTATAGCAGGAACCTTGAAGGTTGATCCCGGTTCGAGACATTCATTTATGGCATAATTCTTTATCTCGTAGTAGTTACTGTCCTTAGCCAGTCCGAGATTTGCCATGGCCAGAATTTCTCCGCTACTCACTTCCATCAATACTGCGCAACCATATTCAGCCTTATAGGCTACCAGGCATTCATGGAGCGCTGTTTCGGCGACATCCTGATAATTTACATCTAGGGTGGTGACAACATCGAGGCCATCAACCGGTTCAATCTCGTTTTCGGTATTGTAGGGCATCCAGGTGCCACCACCAATTCGCTCTTCCAATCGCCGGCCATCGGTACCTTTAAGGAAATAATCGAAAGAACCTTCTATACCCACTACAGGTTCACCCTCTCTAACATATCCTATGGTTCTCCTGGCCAGTAATTTATATGGGTTTTCACGTTTGCTTACCGGGCTGAGTATCAGTCCGCCTTTGTATTGACCCAGTTTAAACAATGGCAGTGTTTGTACCATGCGGGCTTCGTCGAATGAAGCGTCCTTATGAAGCAAAACAAATTGTTTGCGTTCACTTCGGGCTTTCCGGATTATTTGAATGTACTGGGCAGCCGATTTTTCGGGATACATCCCGCTTAAACCGGCAGCCAGGTCGGGCAGGTATTTGTCGAATAAGGTTTGATCCATCCCCGAGCTGTTTGGATCCATCGCCACATCGTACCGTGGCAGGGAGCTGGCCAGCGCACTTTCGTCTCGAGCCAGGATATTGCCGCGGCTTGACGGGATCGTCCGGTGCGTTTGGCTGACGGATTCAGCCTCAGCCCTCAGCATATCACCGCTAACCATCTGGATCCTTAATACCTGTCCCAGAATGGCAAGAGCAACTATAAAGGTTATGATGTAAATCACTCCAAGCCTGGATAATATGGATTTCTTAATTTCCACCGGGTTATTCGTCCATGACAATTTTATAGGGAGGTGTTTTGGCTTCCAGTAATGGCAATCCCTGTTCGGTCACCATGCGGGTTACCTCTGATTGCTTGCTTAGCTCCTGGAGATCGAAAGCTACCGATACCGATTCGGCGCGCAGTTCATGAACCCGTTTCTCCAGCGACATGATCTGGCTCATAACATTTTCACCCCGGTACTGATTGAAGATATATAAAAGGATGGCTGTTGTAATGAATAACAGAAAGGGTATCTGCCGGGTAACCACCTCCTTCGACAAAACATTACCACCCAGAAGGTCCTTAACGGAAAACTTAGAAGTTTCCTTAATCTCCTGCCGTGTAGGAATGAATTCCTTGTTCGATTTTTTATTCTTTTTAAACATTAGCCTTAAATTCCGTTCTTTCTGCTATTCTGAGACGGGCACTTCTTGCCCTGCTGTTTCGTTCAATTTCTTCAGGGTCCGGAACGATCACTTTCCGGTTGACTGATTTAAAGGGGGTCATCGTATTACCAAACAGATCAGTATGGATGACACCTTCCGGATTTCCTCCTTTGATATAATTCTTAACTAGCCGGTCTTCCAGTGAATGGTAGCTTATGATAACGAGCCTTCCGCCTGTTTTCAGATGGCTGGCAGTCTGTTCCAGCATTTCATGAAGCCATCAATTTGTTTTCCCTGTTTTTCGGGAAAAGCGGGCGCAGGCAATCTGCCAGCGAAAAAGTTGATTTAATTGGTTTTAAAACACGCGTTTCAACTATTCTCTGTGCTATCCGGTGGGCATTATCCAATTCACCATAGTCCCTGAAAATCTTCTTCAGGTACTGTTTATCCGACAAATGGAGAATATCGGCAGCCGTTTGCTTCAGTCCGGGGCTCATCCGCATGTCGAGATCGGCGTCGGACCGGAAAGAAAAACCCCTTTCCGGGTTATCCAGATGTTCCGATGAAACACCCAGATCGGCCAGAATACCATCGATTCGCTCAAAACCCAGATATTTCAGGTAATTAGCAAAATAGCGGAAATTGTGCCGGACGAATCCGAAACGTTTATCGATGATTAACCGCCCTTCCACTGCCGGATCCTGATCAAATGCGATCAGTTTTCCGTTACGCAACTGCTTTAGGATTTCGCGGGAGTGTCCGCCGCCGCCATAGGTAAGATCTGCATAGATCCCATCAGGCCTGATGGCCAGTCCTGATACGCTCTCTTGAAGTAGTACAGGTATGTGGTAATCGATTGCAACCATTAGTCTTCATCATCCCACGAAAATTCTCCCATTACATCTTGGCCGAGGGACTTCCGGTCATCGCTATTCAGCTCAGCAGCAAGGTACTGGGCTTTTGACATCAGCTCCACCCGATCACCTTGTCCGGCCAGAACCACGTCGCCACCCTCTCCGGGCATGAGCTTCAGTATGTCAAGGAACCGTTTTGGCAATAAAATGCGGCCTGATGAATCTAATTCCAGCTCGACTACGTCCCTGAAAAAATCTCGCCGAAAAAGATCATGTTTCGCATTGTAAGGATTCAACTTTCTCAATGTCCTATCCACCAGTCGGTTCCATGCATTCTCGGGATACAGCACAAGGCTCTTCTCAAATGCACTCAATTTGCCTACAAAAACCTCACCTGCCTCTGGCGGCGTCTGCTTTTTAAGCTTCGCCGGGAATAGGATTCGGCCTTTTGAATCAACCTTGCAATAATGATCGCCTTTAAACCGAGACATAAATCTTATTGATTTTGCGTAAAAATAAACACATCTTCCCACTTTTACCCAATTTTCGACACCAATTTTTGTACTATGTTAATAACTTTTTGCACCAACCGGCCCGAAACCCTGACAGATTGTTGGTCATTGGGGTTATTTTGTATTTTTATATCTACAAAAGATAAAACTGATCATGCCTGTCAAATCCAGTGACAATAAATTCCAACTAATTGATATCGAGAAGATTTTCGCATCCAAAGACTCCAGGCTGCTGAAGCGGATTCCAAAATTTCTGATTCGATATCTGAAGAAGATTGTCCATCAGGATGAGATCAACGCTATCCTCATTCAGAATGACGAAGTTGAGGGGATTGACTTCGTTCGCCACTTTATTGAATACATGGATATTAAGATTGAAGTCCTTGGATCCGAGAATGTTCCGAAAGATTCAAGGCTCATCTTTGCGGCAAATCATCCATTGGGAGGCCTCGATGGGATGTGCCTCTTAAAAGCTATTCACGAACAAATTCAGGCAAATCCAAAAAGCTTATCCAATGACCTGCTGATGAACATCAAACCATTGCGCAGTTTCCTGATTGGAGTCAATAAGCATGGGGGCAATTCGAAGGATAGTGTTGCAGAGATACGGCGGGTTTTTGAAGGCAGAGATCCTGTAATCTTTTTTGCGTCAGGCCTGGTCAGCCGCCGGCGATGGTTTAAAATTGAAGATGTCGACTGGAAGAGCACCTTCGTCAAGAAATCATTCCTGCATGAACGTGATGTGATTCCGGTATTTATCAGCGGCCGGGTTTCCGGTTTCTTCTACCGTCTGGCTAATCTCAGGAAATTCCTGGGCATCAGAAATAATATCGAAATGCTTTACCTGCCAAATGAGATGTTTAAACAAAAAGGTATCCACCTGACCATTAAATTCGGCAAACCAATTCACTGGCGGTCATTCAACTCGAGCAAAAGCCCGGAACAATGGGCTGCCGATGTTAAAAAACAGGTTTACGACATGGGCAGGGCCCTTTGATTGTTTACTTTTATCCCAAAGAAGGCAAATTCACATGAAACCCATCGCACCCCGTGTCAGCCGACAAAAAATTCTGGCCGAATTAACCTCTGATAAATTTCTGCGCGAAACGAATTATAGTCATAATCAGATATTTGCATTTACTGCTCATGAATGCCCGAATCTGATGTACGAGATCGGTCGTCTGCGTGAAATTTCTTTCCGCGAGGCAGGAGGAGGTACCGGGGAGCCAGTGGATATCGACCACTACGATATTAGTGAAAACCCTTATCATCAACTGATTGTCTGGGATCCAAAGGAAAAAGAGATACTCGGCGGATACCGTTACTTCGTTTGTACAGGGCTCGACTGTTCAGAGAAAGCGGAGGAACATCTGGCAACCTCCCATCTCTTCCAATTTACCCCTAAATTCCTAAGGGAATACATGCCCTATACCATCGAGCTGGGCCGGTCGTTTGTTCAACCGCTCTACCAATCAACCCGCCTGATACGAAAAGGGATGTATGCTCTTGATAATCTCTGGGACGGGTTAGGTGCCCTCTGTCTCCAATACGATAAGGCCCGGTATTATTTTGGCAAAGTAACGATGTACACAGATTACGATCACCATGGTCGGGACCTGATCCTCAGTTTTCTGAATAAATATTTTCCGGATCCTGAAAATCTGGTTGTACCGTTGAAACCATTGCTGAAAAAAGAAGATTTGATAGAGCTCGGGAAGGTGTACAACAGCGGAAACTATGATGACGATTATAAGATCCTGTCGAGGGAAATCAGATCACTGGGTCTGCGGATCCCCCCTTTGATTAATTCCTACATGAGCCTGTCGCCCACCATGAAAACCTTCGGAACGTCCATCAACGATGAATTCGGAATGGTCGAAGAAACAGGTATTCTAATCACGATATCAGATATTTACGAAGAGAAAACGCACCGTCATTTTGTTTCCTATATCCGCGATATGATACGTATCAACCCTCTAAAGCTAAGGCATATCCGTATCCGTTACCCGCAGCTATTCAGGGAAGGACTCCTGCAGGCACGGAAGCTGAAGAGGGGACAGTAGGCAGTAGGCAGTAGGCAGTAGGCAGTAGGCAGTAGGCTTCATTAACCATAAAAAATTAACACGAATTCAACACCGGCTGACGCCGGTAGACGCAAATATGCATTTACAAAATCTGTGTATTAATTTGCGTTACTGTTTGGGATAATTTGTGGATAAATGCCCACTGCCTACTGCCCACTGCCTACTGCCTACTGCCTACTGCCTACTGCCCACTGCCTACTGCCTACTGCCTACTTAATACCCTCTCTGGTTCTTACCCTCGTAATAATTGATAAACGACTGGTTAGCAACCTTGTTCCCGCCAGGCGTGGGATAGTCGCCAGTGAAATACCAATCGCCCAAGTCGTTCGGACACGCCAAATGAAGGTTGTCAACGGTCTGGAAGATGATCCGGATTTCGGCATTTATCTTTTCGGAGTGCATCATGGTAGCAATCCGGGCCGAAATCTCTTCGAAAGTGAATAGAGCATATATTTCTTTTACGTGATTGCAGATTTCCTCCTTAGGCTTACCCTGATCAGCTTTGCATTTCCGGTAAACCTGATGAACTATATCCCATAATCCCCTATCGTTCAACAGCTCAATGGCCGCTTTGAAAGCGATGAAATCCCCAAGCTTGGCCATGTCGATCCCATAACAATCGGGATACCGGATCTGCGGTGATGAGGAAACCACAACAATACGCCTGGGCTCAAGGCGATCGAGAATCCTGACAATACTCTTCTTAAGGGTGGTACCACGCACTATCGAGTCATCGATCACCACCAGGTTGTCAACACCCTTTCTAACTGTTCCGTAAGTAATATCATAGACATGTGTGACCAGGTCGTCGCGATCCTGGTCCTGTGTAATAAAGGTGCGCAACTTTGCATCCTTGATGGCTATTTTCTCCACCCTCGGACGGCGCCGGAGCAGTTGCTCCAGCTCATCATCAGTAACCCCTTCAAGTATTTTCGCTTTGTTTATTCGGGCAACATGATCGTGCAAACCTTCAACCATCCCGTAAAAAGCCGGCTCAGCGGTATTTGGAATATAGGAGAATACAGAATTCTCCAGATCATGATCCACCTGATTTAGAATCTCGGGAACCAGCAACCGTCCAAGCATTTTTCTTTCCTGGTAAATAGTTTTATCAGATCCCCTTGAAAAATAGATCCGCTCAAATGAGCAAGACTTTCTTTCCTCCGGGTCTCTCACTTCAACATCACTGATTTGACCGTTGCGCTTGGCGATTATGGCATGTCCGGGGCTGACTTCCTGAATGAGGTCGGAAGAAACATTAAAGACCGTCTGGATAACAGGACGCTCCGATGCTGCCACCAGAATTTCATCATCTCGGTACCAGAATGCCGGCCTGATACCCCAGGGATCGCGCATGATAAACGAATCACCCTGACCGGTCATGCCGGTAATGACATACCCGCCGTCCCACTTCTTGCTGGCCCGTGTCAGGATTTTCGAAAGTTCGAGATTTTCAGCGATCAGCGGGGTAATTTGTGATTTTTCGTAACCTTCCGCTTTGTATTTGCGATATAAGGTCTCCACCTCCACATCCAGGAAATGACCAACACGCTCGAGGATCGTTACCGTATCGGAATAATTTACCGGATGTTGCCCGATCCGAAGCAATGATTCATACAGCTCATCGACATTAGTGAGGTTAAAATTCCCGGCAAGTACCAAACTCCGTGATTTCCAGTTATTGGCCCGCACAACCGGATGAACCGTTTCCAGGTTGTTCCGCCCGAAAGTCCCGTAACGGAGATGTCCGATA
>JAPLDV010000674.1 GCA_026391235.1 Bacteroidia bacterium
CGTCCGTATCATTTTCGTATCCAAAGGTTACCGCTATCTGGCACCGCTGCTGGGTTTTTTCGAGGTGTTCATCTGGCTGATGGCCATGACCAAAATCCTGCAGAACCTTGACCGGTGGTATTATTACCTGGCCTATTGCGGAGGATTTGCTACGGGAAATTTTATCGGGATTATCCTCGAGGAAAGTATCGCTATTGGCTATGCCGCTATCCGGGTGATCAGCCGGGTCCCTGCTGACGAGCTGATCAAACAGCTTCAGGATGCCGGATACGGAGTCACCTTCCACACCGCACAGGGCAGTACCGGAACCGTTGATGTGGTTTACACCATCCTTAAACGGTCGGAGCTTCCGCAAATGATAGCCCTGATCAATCAATTCAATCCCAAGGCCTTTTATACGGTAGAGGAGGTGAAAGCGGTGAACGAAGGTATTCACCGGTACAGGAATTATACTCGGCTGGCGCCTCGCTAAATGGTTCGATTCGCTCACTAATTGGCTCCCTTCGGTCGCTAATTATGCTCCGCTTCGCTCCGCTAATTATGCTCCCTTCGGTCGCTAAATAAGCTCTGAGGTAAACCCTTAGCGAGGCGATAGCCGAGCATAATTAGCGACCGAAGGGAGCATAATTAGTGAGCGAAGCGAACCATTTAGTGAGCGAAGCGAACCATTTAGTGAGCGTCAGCGAACCATTTAGTGAGCGAAGCGAACCAATTAGCGAGCCTCAGCGAGCATAATTAGCGAGCCTCACCAGCCCAGCTGCCTTCAGTACCTCGATATAATCCATAATCGCCTGCAAATCAGATTCTCTTGATGATTGTGTATCGAGCAGGTGTTTGATCTGTAAAGCATTATGTTTGCCATTGCAGAGCCGTTCCAGCTCAGTCTTATCTGAGATATTGCTATAGATAGCGGTGGTTTGTTCGCGCGTTAGTTCAGGCATGAATTCCGAATATCCGCCAAAACCTTTTTCTCTTACTTTTGAGGTGGGTACCGGGATAACCGCCATAGCCTTTTTCTCCTGGTCGGTGGGTTTCAATGTAACGGGTGATACTCCCAGAGTGGCTGCCATTTTTTTCATTTCCTGATCTATAACGGCTTGCTGAGCTTCGGCAATCTTGCGAAGTTGAGCAGTTTGAACAGCAACGGCAGCCTGAAGCTGGGCATCTGCCGGGGCTAATTCCAATGAAGATTCTATCGTTTCAACCTCATTGATCATCGCTCCATCAATATAGCCCCTGACCTTTTTATACACCGTAGCCAGGTTATCGGCAGAAACCTTGGATAGTTCATCCAGCCCGCGGGCTGATTGGTGCCCCAAACGACGGACTCCATTGGAGAATACTTCGCCAGCGATTTTTCCGGCCATACCGGCATCCGCATTGGCTATTGTATAAGCCGAAGCAGCTGTAATCACGGATACTCTCTTCAATTGGGTTGGATCGCATTTGTCAGCCACATCTTCGGATGTGTGATAGAACTGATCGGGCCAGGTGATCATCATGATTCCCGGTACCCCGACTCCCCAATCATTGAAAACTTCGTGATCCGATCCGCCGAAATGAGTTTCGATGTTATAATAGAAGGGGTCATCAGATCCCGATGGAGCAACAATCCGGTTCAGGTATCCGCTCCAGATGGTTATCATTGTGCGATTGGTTTCACCTACATAACGGAAGTAGTTTTCAACCACATCATTAATATAATGCGGGTTACCGAAAGTGGTCCGTTCGAGGTTGAAGAACGACTGGCTTTTGCTCAACCAGAGCCCGACCATATCCAGATTGATGTTGCAAAGGGTTTTCTCCATGATGTCCTTGTGAGCCTGAACCCACGGGATCGATCCGGAGAATTCAGGAATAAAAATGAAACGCATGCTGCGTGCCGGTCGGGGTAAGCGGCCTTCTTCAAACATCGTGTTGAACATGCGGGCAACTTCCAGGATTACTGCGCACCCTGAAATGTCATCGTTACCACCTTGCTTCAGATAGCCTTCAAAAAGGTGGGCTGAGAAAATCACTTCTCCGGCATTGGGATCGGTGCCCGGAATAACACAGGTGGGCACCTGAAGATCAGTTATTTCCTTTGATGTTTTAACAAGCGCATGAACCCTGATCTTTTCATTGCGCATGAGCCGGTCGCGCAGCAGATATCCCTCGCGTGGCGGCATCATGAAAGCAAAACCTAATTTCTGGCCAGGTTCACCCCAAAGCCCGGTCCATGGCATCTGAGTAGGATCGTATAACGGCCTTGGGGAACTGAATGAAATGGTTCCCAGGGCTCCGGATTTCTGAACCAACCGGGCCACAGATCCGGGATCTCCGTAAGTGACAACGATCTTGTCTTTTACATCGTTCTTTTCAAAATCTGACTGACGGCCATTTTCCACCCAAACCAGCTCCGCTTCCACATCGGCATCCTCGCTACCGGATACGAGCATCACACGCATATCGTCATAGTCGGCCAGTTTTTTTCGCTGCGGCGACACTTCCCACAACTCCCCACGGATCCCGTTCCATCCTGGCTGCGTATTTGGAAAACGCTCCAATTGGGCCGTTTTAATACCATATTCCTTAAGCTTGTCCATAATATACTGTGTTTCAAACAGCGTGGTTGTCAACTCCTCAGACGTCCGGGCACGGGTGTATCCGCCCATCTCCACGATATGGTTATAGGCGGTTTCACCGGATGCCTCACCGATGATCTCCTCCATCATCTTCTGATTCAGTAATGTCCACTGATAATACGAAGTGATCTGGGTGTTGGCTCCCAATGCAACAAGGACGAAAAGTCCGGCAAGAATTAGTTTTTTCATAGGTTTGTTTTTTCTTCAAATATATGTAATTGGTTCGCTCCGCTCACTGATTGGTTCGCTTCGCTCACTAATTATGCTCCCTTCGGTCGCTAATTGTGCTCGGATATCGCCTCGCTAAGGGTTTCCCTCAGAGCTTAATCAGCGCCCGCAGGGCGCACAATTAGCGCGAAGCGCATAATTAGCGGAGCGAAGCGAAGCATAATTAGTGAGCGAAGCGAACCAATCAGTGAGCGGAGCGAACCAATTAGTGAGCGAAGCGAACCAATCAGCGAGCGCCGGCGAGCCTAATTAACCCTGCGGTTTTCAGTACGTCAATGTAATCCAAAATTGCCTTGAGTGACGATTCTTTTGCATATTGTGTGTCGAGCATCTGCTTGATCTGTATTGCATTATGCTTTCCGTTGCACAAACGTTCAAGCTCGCTGGCATTGGCAATATCCCGGTAGGTCGAAGTCATTTGCTCACGGCTCAACTGAGGCATAAACTGGCGGTACCCACCATAGCCGGCCTCTTTCACCTTTGCCGTAGTAACCGGAATGACCGTCAAAGCTTTTTTCTCGAGTTCATCAGGTTTTAATGCAACCACCGGAACAGCCAGTTTAGAGGCAAGCTGTTTCATTTCCTGGTCGAGAACCAGCAACTGCCCCTCTGCAAGTTTTTTTAGCTGTGCCGTTTGAAGAGCAACTGTAGCAATCAGATTGGCATCTTTTGGTGCCAGCTCGAGAGTTGTTTCAATGGTCTCCGTTTCATTCAGCAAAGCTCCTTCGATGTATCCACGGATCTTTTTATAACCGGAAGGCAGGTTTTCAGACTTCAGCTTAGAGAGTTCATCGATCGATCTTCCCTGCTGCATTCCCAGGCGGCGGATTGAGTTGGAAAATACCTCACCTGCAATTTTTCCAGCCATACCGGCATCGGCAGCTGCAATCGTATAAGCCGATGCGGCCCCGATCACACAACAGCGCTTTAGCTGAGTGGGGTCGAGCTTATTCGACAGATCCTGTGAGGTGTGATAATAGAGATCCGGCCAGGTGATCATCATCACAGCCGGTACCCCAACTGCCCAATCGTTGAATACTTCATGGTCGGAGGCACCGTAGTGACCCTCGATAGCATAATAAAATGGCTCATCGGAACCTGACGGAGCCACGATCCGGTTCAGATAACCTTCGCGGCCGGAAAGTACCAGGCTTGTGCGGTTGGTCTCCCCAACATAACGGAAGTAATTCTCCATCACATCATTGATATAGTGAGCATTACTGAAAGTTGTGCGCTCAAGGTTGAAAAACGACTGGCTCTGGCTCAGAAGGATCCCGACCATGTCGAGGTTGATGTTGCACAATGTCTTTTCCATGATATCCTTATGGGCATTTACCCACGGACCGGTTCCCGAAAATTCGGGAACCCAGATAAACCGGATACTACGGGCAGGGCGGGGCAGACGGCCATCGGTATACATGGTATTCAGCATCCGGGCCATCTCGAGCAGGCAGGCGCCGCCTGAAAGGTCATCATTGGCACCCTGCTTGATAAATCCTTCAAAAATGTGAGCGGAGAAAATTACTTCACCTGCGTTAGCATCGGTACCCGGAAGGACACAAGTAGGTACTTGCAGATCAACATTTTCCACGGTTGACTTAACAGTAGCATGCACCCGGATCTTCTCTCCGCGCGTGAGCCTGTCGCGAAGGTAATACCCTTCTCTCGGTGGCATCTGGAATGCAAATCCTTTTGCTTCGCCTCCTCCCCGCCCACCCAGGCTTGAATAGGGCATCTGGATCGGATCAGCGAGAGGCCGGGGTGAGTTGAAGGATAAAATTCCAATAGCACCGTTTTTATTGATCAGTGATGAAACCTGACCGGGACTGGCGTAAGTGACCACCACTTTTCCGGCAACGGCAAGCGTGTCATAATCCCCCTTCCGTCCATCGGCAATCCAGATGAGCTCTGCCTCCACATCGGCATTCTGACTGCCGGAAGCCAGCATTGCTGCCTGATCTTTGTAATCGGCCAGTTTTTTCATTCCGGGCGAAACTTCCCACAATTCTCCGCTGATCCCGTCCCATGTGGGTTTCATATCACCAAATCGCTCCAGTCGTGAATCGGTGATCCCGTATTCCTTTAATTTGTCCATAATATATTGTGTTTCCCACAATACGGTTTGATATTCTTTGGATAACCGGTTCCGGGTATAGCCTCCCATTTCGATGTCATGTGCAAGGGCAGTTTCGCCCGATGCTTCGCCGATAACCAGGTCCATCAGCTTTTTATCGAGCAGGGTCCACTGGTAATGAGGAACAAACTGAGCCATGGCGCCAACGGTTAAAACAGTTAGTATCCCGGCCAGAATACAGAATTTTCGTAAGTTTTTCATGATATAGTCAGCTTAAATCAAAAAATCGGGTCAAGTTAGGAAAAGAGAAATCGTTAAGGTGGATTATTTAACTTTTTTTAAGAATAGAAATCACAACGGTTCTCCCTGCATATTTTTCTATTTTTACCGACTCAAACTGAAATGAGATATGAAACAGGTACTTCCGATCATGCTTGCTGTTGCATTGTTGCTTACGGGTTGTAAGGAGAAACTTCTGCAGGAAACCACTGAAACCTGGCCGGATGGCAGTCCGCAAAAAGTATCGTTTTTCCGGGTAACAGGCGACAAGAAGGAAAAAGTGAAGGAGGTACGCTACTTTCAAAGTGGCAAGAAAGAGATGGAAGGTGAATATGCCGGTGGCAAAAAGGATGGTGCCTGGTCGAGCTGGTTTGAAAATGGCAGAAAACAGAGTGACGGTTTTTTCAGGAACGATATGCGCAATGGCAAAGCCATTGTTTATCGCGAGAACGGCTGTAAATATTACGAGGGGACCTATTCCCTCGGAAAGCTTCATGGCACCTGGATCACCTATGACACCGACGGCAGCCAGCTGAAAGAAACGCTCTATGAATATGACCGGAAAGTGAAGGAGATAGATTTCAAACAGGGTGCTCAGAGGTAATTATGCTCGCTTCGTTCGCTAATTGGAGAGGATTTTCTGGCCTTACCTATGGCATCAGCCATGATCATGGCGTTGAGTACTTTATCCGGTGTTATTTTACCCGCCTCATGATGAATAGCTTCTCCCGGGGTGCATGACTTTTCGGCGGCAATCATCAGTTTACTCCTGGTTGGATTATTCAGCCCGATGTCTTCAAAAGTTAAAGGCAAGCCTACTTCTTTACAAAAAGAATAAACACGGTCCACTTCCTCAGGTTGTGCAGAGGTGAGCTGAAGACCCGTCAAAACACCGAAAGCCACCTTCTCTCCATGATAATACGAGTGAGTTTCCTCCAACGCGGTAAGTCCGTTATGAATGGCATGGGCCGCAGCGAGTCCGGAACTCTCAAACCCGATACCGCTGAGCAAAATGTTCGCAGCCAGGGCATCTCCCATACCAGACACCAGGAAACGGGTGGGTGCACCTGCGATAATATCCATGTCCACCAGAACAGCCGCAGGATTCATTTTCTGGTAATATACCGCCTTAAAAACACCCTCATCGGTGTACATAACGGCACAACCGCTGCATGGTGCGTCGCTGGCGGCAATGGTGGGCACAATCACTACGGGAATTCCCGCCCTGTCAGCAGCGATCTTTGCCGTGTCAATTGTTTTTCCACCACCCATGCCAATAATGATATCCAAAGAATCATTCCTGATAATTTGACACAAGCGGTTTATTTCCTTTTCGCAGCACTCGCCTTTAAAAAGCTCGACTTTAAACTGATCCTTGATCGAAGCAGAACCATAAACCGGAAGGATTTTTTCTTTTACCGTGGGCGATGCTAATATCATCCCCTTAATGCCTAAGGGTTTGACCAAATCCGGTAATTCATGCAAAACACCTCGTCCCTGGATATATTTCCCGGGAAAAACAGCTTTTATAAACATCTTTTGTCAGTTTTACACTAGTCTTGAGAACAATTGTAAAAATACTACTCTCATTGGACTTAATGGCACAATGGCCCTTGAAGTAATACAGGTTCCGAATCCATTCTTTTGGGAAAGACTGAACCTCAATTGCTATATTAAAGGCAATCTCGATGGATTCCTTACTTTTGTACTCTCTTATTATGCAAAAGTAGCAATGAAACTCTCCCTTTTATTTCGGTACCCGGGTCAGCTGATTCTCGGATTAATCCTGATCATGAGCAGTTGTAAAGAGCTGGACCCTGAAGAGTCGGTAGTTGAAGTTCCTGTCGGAATAGCCGTTTCCCTGACAGGTAATTTTAATTCCTATGGTATGGTTCAGAAGAAAGCGCTGGAGATGGCAATCAACGAACTGAACAATGAATCAGAAACTTCCGGGTTTAAGTATATTCCATATATCATTGATGATAAATCAGATACGGATACCAGCCGGACAGTTTTGAGGGATTTGATTTTCAATAAAAAAGTAATGGTCATTATCGGGCCAACTTCATCAAACAGCGGATTGGCGGCAGATTCGGTTGCACAGAATAATAAGGTGCCGTTGATTGCCGTCTCCAATACAGCCGACGGTATCACGGAAATGGGCGATTTCATTTTCCGGACCTGCCTGGGTGAATCGTCGGTGATTCCCAATACTGTTCTGGTCACGCATGCCAAACTGGGTTATTCAAAAGTTGCCATAGTTTTTGGGAATGATGACCCTTATACTACCACGGCATACCATGCCTTTAAATCATCGTTTGAAAGTACACCAGGCGTCACTATCGTATCAACCGAGATTGTTCATAAGGGAGATACCCTGTTTACGGATCAGCTGAATCGTGTAAAAGCATCGAATCCGGATATAATCGTTCTTGCTGCCCTGGTGAATGAAGCTTCGCTGCTGATGGTACAGGCAAAGCAGCTGGGTATCCCGGCCAGTATCCGGTTTATCGGCGGGAATAGTTTCAACACTTCGCAACTGTGGCAGAAGGCTGGCCAGGCCGCTCAGGGAGCGATCTGCGGCAGTGCCTGGATAGCTTCCGGGGATTCTCC
Organism: Bacteroidia bacterium; assembly: GCA_026391235.1. The sequence continues at coordinate 7,819 of JAPLDV010000674.1, forward strand.
GGGAAATGCCCGGTTCGTGTCCCGGTATTCAGCTTTATACGGGGCAATTCCTGATCAGTTTGCCGCGCAGGCTTATGCCAGCCTGTATATCCTTGCTGATGCTATCGGACGCAGCAGCCCCCTGACCCGGCAGTCGCTGCGGAATTCCCTGGCCAATACCCAAAACCTGCAAACTATTTTGGGTGCATTTTCTTTCACCAGCAACCGTGAACCGGTTCATCCTCCGGTAGTGCAGGAGCTGGTTGACGGGCAATACTGGTTGTTCAGGTGAGTGCCAGTTTGCCGGCTCCGTTTTATCTGTTTCCTCGGATTTCTTACCTTTGGCTCCGTTTAATTTTTATTTCAGGCAAAACATTTTATCTGATGAAAAGGTTCGTTCCTCTGTCCACCCTGCTGGCGGCAATCCTGGTCTTCCTGTCTCCCGGTTGTGAAAAAAAGTGTGATGACCCCTACCGTTTTCAATTTCAGTTTATAACAGAAAACTACAAACCTCTGAATTATGTTGAGAACGGCTCTTTGTCAGGACTTGCCCCGGATATATTGAAAGAGGTTTGTGAAAGTTTGAATATCCCTTTTGAAGTAAAGGTTCTTCCCTGGGCTGAAGGGTATGATCAGGTTCAGAAATCCGACAACGCTGTTCTTTTTTCGACCATTCTGAATTCAACCAGAAAGGACCTGTTTAAATGGGCAGGGCCGATCGCTTCCCTTGATTGGTTGTTTTATGCCGCCGCTAATAGTCAGATCACACTGAATTCTCTCGATGATGCCAAAAAGATCGGCAGGATTGGGGTCTTAAAGGATTATGCAATTGAACAGTATCTGGTTCAGGAGGGGTTTACCAATCTGATATATTGTTCTGATAATATTGAAGCCTTTGATCAG
>JAPLDV010000785.1 GCA_026391235.1 Bacteroidia bacterium
TGATTTTTTAGATAAAAAACAGGCAGATCAAATTAGAAAGAATGACAGCAAAGTAATGAGGATTGGAAAAACTGCATATTCCAGTCGTACTCGCACACCGATTCCTGTAACACTCGCACACTGATTCCAATGGTATTCGCACAGTGATTCCAACCTCATTCGCACACTCTTAGGCGGCGATACTTAATTTATATTTAATATAACAATTGTAATATGTGCTTTTCATTAATTTGAGAGGTACACAATGAGTCAGAGGTTATCGATGCGAAAAATCAAAGAGATATTGCGTTTAAAAATGGATTTAAAACGTACCAATAGGGAAATTGCCAAAAGTATAGGTATTAGTAACAGCACTGTAGGAAGCTGCTTGCGAAGGTTTAGTTTTGCTGGTTTAAAATGGCCATCAATTGAAGAATTCGATGATGAGAAATTGGAAGCATTGCTCTACTCACCACCTCGCAACCAAGCTGCGAAATCCGATATAAATTGGCAAGACATAAACGAAGAACTTAAACGCAAAGGAATGACACTATGGTTGTTATGGTCAGAATATAAAACAGATCATCCTCAAGGAATTAGCTATAGCAGGTTTTGTGATCTTTATAAAAAATGGAGGCAAAAACTCGATATATGTTTGCGGCAAAGTTATAAAGCTGGGGAAAAGATGTTTGTTGATTATGCTGGAATAACGATACCGATAATTGGCTGTAATAATGGGGAAATTTGCAATGCACAGATTTTTGTTGCAGTGCTTGGTGCATCAAATTATACCTATATTGAAGCGACATTTACGCAAACACTTCCAGATTGGATTGCATCTCACGTGAAATCATTCGAGTTTTTTGGAGGCATTCCAGAAATAGTTGTGTCTGATAATTTAAAAAGTGGCGTTAGCAAAGCACACCGCTATGAACCGGATATTAACCCCACTTACCAAGATATGGCAGCATATTATGGAGTTACGGTTATGCCTGCTCGAGCACATTCCCCTCAAGATAAGGCGAAAGTGGAAGAGGCGGTGCAGCACGTTGAGCGACGTATTTTGGCAAAATTCCGTAACCGAATTTTTTTCAGTTTGCATGAGTTAAACTGTGCGATAAAAATAGAGCTAGAAGAGTTGAACAGGCAGCCATTTCAAAAGCTGCCGGGTTCACGTCTAAGTCAATTTGAATCGTTGGAAAAAGCAACGCTCAAGCCATTACCGTTAGAGCCTTACATTTTTGCAGAATGGAAAAAAGCAACAGTCGGCATGGATTATCATGTGGCATTAGACGGTCACTATTATAGCGTACCTTATAATTTGGTCAAAAAAGAATTAGATTCGCGCTATACCCAAAACACCGTTGAATTTTTTTACAAAAGCAAAAGGGTGGCATCACATAAGCGTAGCTATCAAAAAGGTGCTCATACTGCTTTAACAGAGCATATGCCGAAATCACATCAAGAATATACAAGGTGGAATCCGAAAGAAATAATGCATTGGGCCGAAACTCACGGAGAGGCCACCGTTACATTATTTACGAAAATTATGGGACATTCTATACACAAAGGGTTTCGAATTTGTGTGGGGATAATTAGTCTTGGAAAATCTTATGGAGAAGAACGCTTGGAAGCTGCTTGCAAAAGAGCATTGGGAATAGGAGCGTACAGCTATAAAAGCATTGAATCTATATTGAAAAATAATTTAGATCAAATGCCTTTAATTAGCGAACAATCTTCAGCGCATATTACTGAGTTAGACCATGAAAATGTGCGAGGCGCTGATTATTATCATTAAGGTGTCTGTGGACAATCCTACGGAACGTATGGATAAGTCATTGATGAGCTATGAATAACATCCATGTTATTCATAGTATCACCAACAACTTACCCACACTTTGCCCACAGAAGTTTTTTTAATATAACAACAATTTTTATTTTTTTAAGAGGAAAAAATGTTAACACATCCAACACTAGATAAATTACAAACATTGCGCTTATGCGGTATGTTAAAAGCGCTGGAAGAACAAAGACAGATTAGCGACATAGATACATTGAGTTTCGAAGAAAGATTAGGCTTGTTAGTAGATCGCGAATTGCTCGATCGAGAAAATCGCAAAATCAAATCGCGTTTACAAAAAGCCAAATTGAAACAATGCGCAACTCTAGAAGATATTGATTACAGAAATTCGCGTGGCGTTGATAAAACGCTATTGCTGCAACTGGCAAGCTGTAACTGGATAAAAGAACATCGGAATATTTTAATCGCTGGTCCAACAGGAACAGGCAAAACATATCTGGCTTGCGCGTTAGCGCAAAAATCATGTATTGAAGGATATTCTTCAATGTATGCTCGATTGCCTGCACTATTGCCAGAATTAACCATATCCAAAGGTGATGGAAGCTATATTAAGTTAATGAAAACATTTAGTAAATTTGAGGTGCTAATTTTAGATGACTTTGGATTAACTCCGTTGACGCCGGAGCAACGCAGAGATTTGCTTGAAATTATAGAAGAACGCCATGATAGGTGCTCTACTATTATTACGAGCCAATTACCGATAAAGCTCTGGCATGAAACCATTAATGACAAAACATTGGCTGATGCAATACTTGACCGTCTAGTTCACAAT
>JAPLDV010000621.1 GCA_026391235.1 Bacteroidia bacterium
GGTAGGGAAGTTGGTGAGCATACCGCCCGACCAGCGTTCTACAACGAAAGGCATTCCTGTTGGTGTAACCTTCTCGGCTACAATTTCTTTTGCCTGTTTTTTTGTGGCAACAAACAAAATTTTCCGCCCCGATTTGGCAATCCGCTTCATAGCTTCGGCGGCTTCATCGATTTTAAAAGCGGTTTTGTGCAGATCAATAATATGGATCCCGTTCTTCTCCATGAAGATATAAGGAGCCATGTTCGGGTTCCATTTGCGTTTCAGATGGCCAAAATGGACACCGGCATCGAGCAATTCCTGAAAATCTGTTCTGGGCATAATTATAATACTTAGTTTACCTTCTGTTTAAGCAACCTGCCGGTAGTTACGAAAAATCGTAAGTCCTTCAGGTTTAGATACTAAACTAAACTCTTTTGAAGAGATATTAGCGTTTTGAGAATTGAAAGCGTTTTCTTGCACCGGGCTGACCAGGTTTTTTACGTTCAACAACTCTCGGGTCACGGGTAAGAAAACCATTGGCACGAAGAATTTTTTTACACTCCGGGTCAATTTCCACCAGTGCACGGGCGATTGCCAGACGGAGAGCTTCAGCCTGTCCTTTGATACCGCCGCCATCAAGATTGACGCGGATGTCATATTTCCCGGCCACCTCAAGAACATTAAGAGGCTGGGTTACAATATGCTGAAGCTGGAAAAGCGGAAAATAGTCGGCCAGGTCTTTTTTATTGATCGTTATCTGTCCTTTTCCTTCGTTGAGAATAATACGGGCAACAGCCGCTTTCCTTCTACCAATTGTGTTAATCAGTTCCATGAATCTTATGTACTACTTTTGTAATTCGATAATTTTTGGCATCTGGGCTTCGTGCGGGTGCTGGTCTCCGGAATATATATGCAGATTCCGGAAAATTTCACGACCCAAACGGTTTTTCGGTAACATTCCTTTAATGGCATGCTCAACAACGCGGGTTGGGTTTTTCGCCATCATTTGAGCGGGTGTAACTTCTCTCTGGCCACCAGGATAGCCGGTGTAGGTCCAGATTACCCGGTCGTTCATTTTATTTCCGGTCATCCGGATTTTCCCGGCGTTGATAACGATCACATTGTCACCGCAGTCAACATGAGGAGTATAGCTGGCCTTGTTCTTTCCGCGAAGAATGCTGGCAACTTCGGATGAGAAACGGCCCAATACAGCGTTGGTTGCGTCGATCACCACCCATTCCTTTTTAACAGTTGCCTTGTTGGCTGAGATCGTTTTGTAGCTTAACGTATTCACTTTAATCCGTCCTTTAAAATTAATAGCTGATAATCAATGCGCCGGGCAAGGCCCGAACGAATTGGAGTGCAAAAATACAACTTTTTTTATACGTACCAAGTTTATCAACTTTTAATTTGTTGAAAACTCTGTTGATTACCCTTGGCTGTTTGAAAGAATGATTGTTAAAAGGTTACCAGGTTGGTTTCTATCTGCCGGGTAATCTCGAGTGCCTTGAACCCTCCCTCCAGGCTGGAGAGAGAATGGCGCCCCCTTTGAAGCGCATGAATGAAACTCAGGCACTGACGGGCCACTTCTTCTTCGCCGGGTGGCGCCGGCCCAAACAAGACTGAATCATCACCCTCCGGAGGCCACAAAACCTTATTGGAAAATGAATGTACGGGATCACCGTCCCGGCATTCTTCCAGGGTACTGGTCCCTTTCAGGAGATCAATCAATATGATGCCATCGGCCTGGATAATCTCAATACGGCGTTCCGGCATCTTTGAAAATTTCCGGATACCCAGATTGATAACCGATCCATTATGTAATTCAACCCGGATATCCACCTGTATAGCAGTCCCGTTCAGGAGCCGGGAAGCGTGCTGCCTAACCCGCCTCACCGTGCTGACTGACAGCCCCAGTGCAAGATCGAGATCGGCCAGGATGGTTCTAAATACCTGACGGTGGCTTTCTTCAGCCAGTGGTTCCGTGAGAAAGTCAGTAATCCGGATGCTCTGCGGTTGATAAATATGCATCAGGGAACTACGGAATGCAGGATGATGCCAGTCGGGATGACCGACCTGCACCTGTACGCGTGCTTCGTGAGCAAGTTTTACCATGAAGGGTGCTTCATCCATGAATTCAACCACAGGAAAACCAAGTGAAAGGTGCCTCGAGCGACGGATGACCTGTATGGCCTCGTCCATTCCCCCGTTAAGTTTCTCAGGAATCCATATCAGATCAGAAAAATCAATCAGCTGCTGAGTGGCCTGGAATGATGATTCCTGAGGATTGATCCAGCCTGAAACGCTTGAGCCGGAAGTTTTCAATATTTCTGCAAGAACTTCCGACCATTTACCCTGCTCCGACAATATCCCAACCGAATACATGGTTTTTTATACAAATAAACTTGTTTTAAATTCAATCCTAGGCTCAAAACCAGACAACTTATTAAATTGCACCTGTGTAAAACCTATATTTGTTACATTTTCGTGGCATATGAATATGAATCTGATCAAACGATACGCAAACTTCCGGAATCTTTACGTTTTTATCCTTTTAGTGATGGTGGTCAACCTGCCACTGTCGAAATTCCTTGCCAGTGCCGCACAGATCTCGCTTGTGATGGCATGGCTGATAGAAGGGAAATTCAGTCAAAAATGGTTCAGGTTCAAGAGCAATCCGCAGATTTTGGTTTTCATGATACTTTTTTTTGTTCCCCTTTTGGGGATGACTTACACGGAAGATTTTAAATTCGGAGTTCATGACCTTCAAATGAAACTACCCCTTTTAATTCTGCCTGTAGTTCTGGGAACAATTAACCCGCTGAATAAATCGGAAATGCGGATTATTCTGGGGGGATTTGTGTTGGCTGTTATTGCCGGAGCCCTGATCAGCGTGAGTATCATGCTGGGCATAGGACCAATACCCTATACGACCGATCGTGAAACCATCCTGTTTATTTCGCATATTCGGTTTGCCCTGATGGTGGTCCTGGCTGTTTTCATCCTTTTTTATTTTGCCTTCGATCCGAAAACACCCCTCCATTATAAGTTAATACTTGTGCTTTGCGCCTTGAGCCTTGTTATTTTCCTTTTTCTTCTTAAGTCACTAACAGGTGTGGTGATTTTGTTTGTCAGTGGAATGATTCTGACCTTTCGATGGGAGTTGAAACAATCCGACATTCTGGTCAGGTGGTTTGTAATTGTCGGGTTAGCTGCCATCCCGGTTTTGGCGGCCTTTTACCTGACCGATCAGGTCCGGCGTTTTTATACCATCAGAGACAGTGCAAGCGAGCTTGAATTAGCCACGGTTAAAGGAAACCCTTATTCCCACGATACTTCCAACATGATGATCGAAAACGGATATCATGTAGGCTTTAACCTCTGTGAGCCTGAATTGCGCGATGCCTGGAACAGGGTGAGCAAGATTGATTACAGCGGATCCGACCTAAAAGGCCAGGAGCTGAGGTACACACTGATAAGGTATATGACTTCACTCGGGTTGCGAAAAGATGCCTTTGGAGTATCACAACTGAAAGCCGAAGACATTTTTCTCATAGAGGGTGGTTTTGCTAATTGTATTTACAAACAACCAAAAAGATTCAGTGTCCGCATTTATGAAACTATCTGGGAAATTGATCAATACCGGAAAGGAGGCAATCCCAGCGGCCATTCCGTTACGCAGAGGTTCGAATTTATAAAAACGGGATGGGCCATATTCAGGGATCATCCGGTTTTTGGGGTTGGGACAGGTGATACTCAAATCGCATTTGACCGTAAATACCTGGAGATGAATTCACAGCTGTACCCAGCCTGGCGATTCAGGGCTCATAATCAGTTTCTTACTTTCCTCATTTCATTCGGAGTCATTGGTTTTGTGCTGTTAATCAGCGCAATGATTTTCCCCTTGATTGTTCGGAAAAGGAAAAACTCCTATTTTGTTATTATGTTTTTCCTGGTGTCGATGCTTTCAATGCTGAATGAGGATACCCTTGAAACCCAGGCTGGTGTTGCGTTTTTCGCAATTTTCTATTGCCTGTTTGTGTTTGCGGATGCGACCGCTGCAACCACCGATAGCAATTTATGAATAGCACAGATATAAAATTAGACTATTGAACCATCGGCTGGATCATCTATTTTTTGACCGCGATGCTTTAGAGATCGCCCCTGAAATTCTGGGTAAAACTCTTGTGAGGGTTATGCCTGATGGGGCCAGAATTTGCCTGCCGGTAACCGAAGTGGAAGTTTACCGGGGAACAGAAGATCTTGCCTGTCATGCCAGCAAAGGTATCACAGAGCGGAACCGGGTTATGTTCCGGCATGGCGGTATAATATATATGTACCTTGTTTATGGGATGCACTGGATGTTCAACATCGTAACCGGAGAAGCAGGCCATCCTGAAGCCTTGCTGATTCGGGGCATTGGTGATATTATAGGGCCTGGTCGCGTAACGAAACATCTGAAAATGGGTGGTGATTTTTACGGTGAAGATATGACCTGTTCCGATAGAATTTGGCTCGCAGATAGCCCGCTGGTTAACAATTATATAACAAGTCCGAGGGTTGGTATAAATTATGCCGGCGAACCATGGGTCAGCATCCCCTGGCGGTATCTGATAAAACCGTCGTAGAGGCATAATTATGTGAACGACCCATTTATGCGTGTGATAGAGGCATTTATGCTTGTGATATAGACGCATTTATGCGTCTCTACATAATATTCCATACTTTTGCGGCATGAAAATAGGTTCTGTTGTTTTACCGGAAAGGCCTTTGATACTGGCACCCATGGAGGATGTTACGGATGCTCCTTTCCGCTTGTTATGCAAGCGGTTTGGTGTCGATCTGATGTTCTCGGAGTTTGTTGCATCAGAGGCAGTTATCCGGAAAATCGATAAGATCCTTCAGAAAATGGAGATCCATCCGTTGGAGCATCCGTATGGGATTCAGCTTTACGGAAAAGAAATCTCATCGATGGTGGAATCTGCAAAAATCGCAGAACAGTTTGTGCCCGACCTGATCGACCTGAATTTTGGCTGTCCGGTTAAGAAGATCGCCATGAAGGGGGCCGGTGCCGGAATGCTTCGTGATATTCCGCAATTACTGAAGATGACTGCGGCGGTGGTTAAGGCGACCGATCTTCCGGTGACCGTTAAAACGCGGCTGGGCTGGGATGAAAGCAGTAAGATTATAGTCGAACTGGCTGAACAGTTGCAGGATACGGGCATTGCCGCTTTAACGATCCACGGCCGCACCCGTGCCCAGATGTATTTCGGCGAGGCCGACTGGACCCTGATCGGTGAAGTGAAGAATAATCCCAGGATGAAGATCCCGATTATCGGTAACGGGGACATCGATTCACCGGTGAAAGCAAAACTGGCCTTCGACCGATATGGGGTGGATGCGGTTATGATCGGACGGGCTTCCATCGGCAGACCCTGGATATTCCGGGATATCAGGCACTATCTGGATACCGGGGAGCTGCTGCCGCCTGTATTGGTCATCGACCAGGTTCAGCTGGTTCGTGAACATATCGCCATGGCCGCAGTGAATCGCCAGGAAATCAGGGCGGTACGGAGCATGCGGCGGTTTTTCGCCGTTTATTTCAAGGGATTGCCCGATTTCCGTGAGATACGGGTGAAATTACTCCAGGCAGAATCATTTGAGGAAGTAGATGGCAGCTCCCAGAAGCAGTCCGATTACCATACCGATCCCTGTTACTAAAAGGCCTTCCCAGAGAAATACCTGCCTGATTTTAACCTGAGTGGCCCCCATTCCGCGCAAAATCTGCATATCCGGTTTTTTTTCCAGCATCAGGAGGGTCAGTGAGGAAATGGTATTAAACGAGGCTACCATCAGGATAAAACCAAGAATCAAAAAAATAGCCCATTTTTCGGATGACATCACCCGGTAAAAATCGGCATGCTGGGCAAGACGGTCCATAATCCTGAAATCCTTGCCGAAAACCGACGACAGATTTTTCATGACATCCGGTGTCAGTCGCGAATCGCTGACCTTAACTTCCAATGCACTGACCTCCTCTTCGGAATAATCAAAAAAATCACGTGCAAAATCCAGGGGCACAATCAGATATTTTGAATCGTAATCCTGCTGAACCCCAAAAACGCCCGATGGAAAGAGATAGCGGTGATTGATAGATTGCATCGGATTAAGCAGAATCCGTCCTGTTCGCTTGGGTACATATACATGGATCGGATTGATTAAATTGAGACCGACACCCAATTCTCCGGCAAGTCCCTGGCCAATTACTCCCATTGGTGAATCGCCGGGAGCCAGATTGACCTCCCCATCAACCAGCAGCGAATCAATGCCTGAAACTTTGCAGAACGCCGGACCCACACCCTTGATGGTGGCAATTGCCTGACGATCAAGATATTTCAACAAGGCATTCTCCTCAAGAACCTGGCAATAGTCAGCTACCCCGGGAATGGCCTGCAACCGGTTAAGCAGAACTGAATCGGCGTTGAAAGTTTTTCCCTCCACCGCGGTGATTTTGATATCCGGATCGAAGGAGCTGAAAAGCGAACGGATCAGGTGATCGAGCCCGTTAAATACCGAAAGCACTATGATGAGAGTCATTGTGCCCAGGGTTATTCCGGCTACTGAGATCCGGGAGATCCAGTTAATGATGTGCCTCGACCGGCGAGCCTTGAAATATCTGAAAGCGATAAAAAGGGGAAGGTTCATTATTTCAATAATTCACTGATCCGATCAACATAATCCAGGGAATCGTCGACGTAAAAACGCAGTTCCGGAATATGCCTTACCTGTTTCCCGATCTTTTTACCCAACTCATACCGGATCATTTTAGTTTGATCTTCAAGAAGTTTGACTACCTCTTCGGCTCCTGATGAAGGGAAAACGCTGATATAGGACCTTGCCTGGCTGAGGTCAGGGCTCATCCGCACCTGGGTCACTGATATCATGTTTCCGTGACCGGCTAAACCATTATTCCCCCGGAAGTATTCGGCCAATTCTTTCTGGATCAGCCGGGCTACTTTTAATTGACGTGTTGTTTCCATCTTATGGTTCTCCTCACTGGTTAATCGATATCAAAGGTAATCAAACCACACTAATCGAGGAATTTCTATCTTTGCGACCGTTTACACAGTACAAAATCAGCATGCAAGAAACGGTATTAAGCGGAATCCGGTCGACGGGGAACCTGCATTTGGGTAATTATTTTGGCGCAATCCGCAATTTTGTAAGGATGCAGAATGAATATAACTGCTATTTTTTCGTAGCCGACTGGCATTCACTCACTACTCATCCGCATCCGAGGGACCTGCATGCCAATGTGAAAACCGTATTATCGGAATATCTGGGCTGTGGGATTGATCCTGAAATTGCCACCCTGTATGTTCAAAGTGATATCCCGGAAATCGCCGAGCTCTATTTGCTGATGAACATGAATGCGTATGTCGGCGAGCTAGAGCGGACCACTACTTTTAAGGAAAAGATCAGGAACCAGCCTGATAATGTCAATGCCGGTTTGCTCACCTATCCTGTTCTGATGGCTACTGATATTATCATTCATAAAGCCAATAAAGTACCGGTTGGTAAGGATCAGGAGCAGAATATCGAGATGGCCCGGCGGTTTGCCCGGCGGTTTAATACCATTTATGAAACAGAATATTTCCCGGAACCTGAAGGATTCAGCTTCACCAAAGATCTGATAAAGATCCCCGGATTGGATGGATCCGGGAAAATGGGAAAATCCGAAGGTAATGCGATCAATCTGGCTGATGACGCTAAAACAATTCATAAGAAAGTGATGAGTGCCGTTACCGACAGCGGGCCGACCGAGATGAACCAGACCCCGCCGGAGCCCATTGAAAATCTTTTTAAACTGATGGAGGTGGCCAGTGCATCTGAAACCGTGATTCATTTCAGGGAGCAATATGCCAAATGTACTATCCGGTATGGTGATCTGAAAAAGCAATTATCTGCAGATATCATCCAGCTGACGGCACCCATCCGTGAGCGGATCCTTGAGATACAATCCGACGATGCTTATCTGGCAAAAGTGGTGAAAATGGGAGCCGAAAAGGCCCGGGCCAGTGCATCTGCAACGCTGCGGGATGTGAGGGAGATTATCGGGTTCAGGAAGTTTTAAGGCTCAAGGCTCAAGGCTCAAGGCTCAAGGCGCAAGGCGCAAGTAAGGTAAAAGTTATAAAAAACAGAAAGGTTGAAGTTGAAGAGAGTATCCTTCAAGCTTTCCTTTTTATTCCTTAATACTTACTTGCGCCTTGCGCCTTGAGCCTTATTTCTTCGGATAATCCAGGTTATAGTGCAGCCCCCGGCTCTCTTTCCGCTGACGGGCATGTTTGACGATCAGATAAGCTACTTTGATGGCATTTCTAAGCTCACAGAGTTTGACTGATACTGTTGACCGGCCGTAAAGTTCCTCTGTTTCACGATAAAGGATATAGATCCGGTCGAGGGCTCTTTTCAGCCGGGCATTGGTTCGGACAATTCCCACATAGTTGGTCATGATCTGTTGCAGCTCCCTGGTACTTTGCGTGATCAGCACCATTTCATCCGGATTGCGTGTTCCCTCATCGTTCCACCGTGGTATTTCCTGCTGGTGATTCAGTTGTGGTAATTTGCGGCCCGAATCAATGGCAGCCCGATGGGAAAAAACTACCGCTTCAAGTAACGAATTGGATGCCAAGCGATTAGCACCATGCAAACCGGTACAGGCAACTTCACCGGCGGCATACAAATTACGGATGGTGGTCTGGCCATTTTCATCGGTTCGTATCCCCCCGCAGAAATAGTGTGCAGCAGGAACCACGGGCACAGGCTCCCGGGTCATATCCACCCCGATGGATAGACATTTCTTGTATATATTCGGAAAATGGACCTTTAAACTTTCGGGCTCAATATGGTTGCAATACAGATTAACAAAATCCTCTCCGCGGTTTTTCAGTTCCGTATCGATGGCACGTGCGACAATGTCTCTTGATGCCAAAGATCCTCGCGGATCGTATTTATTCATAAACTCTTCGCCATCCTGGGTTTTGAGTATCCCGCCAAATCCCCTGACAGCCTCGGAAATGAGGAATGACGGGCGTTCTCCGGGATTATACAGGCTCGTTGGGTGGAATTGAAAGAATTCCACATGATCGACGTATGCTTTGGCACGGTAGGCCATTGCAATTCCATCGCCCGTGGCAATCGGAGGATTGGTGGTTGTCTGGTAAATATATCCGCTCCCTCCGGTTGCTAACAAGGTGATCTTGGAAAGAATCGTGTCGATCCGTCTGTTTTCGATATCAAAAGAGTAGGCCCCGTAACACTCGATTTCCGGATTGCCGCGAAACACAGGCGTTCCCAGATGGTGCTGTGTGATCAGGTCGAGTGCAAAGGATTTCTCGAGTATAGTTATATTCGGATGAGACCTTACGCGGCCGGACAAAGCGCGCATGATTTCGGCCCCGGTGCTGTCTTTGTGATGCAAAATCCTGTTCTCCGAATGCCCCCCCTCGCGATTCAGGTTAAATTTGCCATCGGTATTTTTATCAAAATTGGCGCCCCAGGTGATCAGTGACTTGATCTGCTCCGGTGCTTCATTAACCACCATCCTAACGATCTTCTCATCACATAGCCCGTCGCCGGCAATGAGGGTGTCCTGAACATGCTTTTCCGGATTATCAGGGGCATACATAACCGAGGCAATGCCACCCTGGGCATACCAGGTATTGGTCTCTTCAAGGTTAGTTTTGCTGATCAGAATAACCTTACCAAACTCAGCAACCTGCAACGCATAGGACATCCCGGCGAGCCCGCTGCCAATCACCAAAAAATCAGTTTTGTGTTCCATCGGTGCAAAAATCGGATAAATTAAGGAATTACCCTATTTTTGAAGCCTGATATACCGATAGTTTCAATATGAATCAAGAAGAAGTATTTAAAAAGCTGGTTTCCCATTGCAAGGAATACGGTTTTGTTTTCCCATCGTCGGAGATTTACGACGGACTGAGTGCTGTTTATGATTATGGCCAGTACGGCGTTGAACTTAAGAATAATATTAAAAAATATTGGTGGGAATCGATGGTCCTGCTGCATGAAAATGTTGTTGGGCTTGATTCTGCCATATTTATGCATCCTACCATATGGAAAGCATCCGGGCATGTGGATGCCTTTAATGATCCGCTGATTGATAACAAAGATTCTAAAAAGCGTTATCGTGCCGATGTGCTGATTGAGGAGGAGATGGCGAAAATGGAGGGGAAGATCGATAAGGAGATCGAGAAAGCACGTAAGAGGTTTGGTGAGTCTTTTGATGAAACCATGTACCGGCAAACCAATCCGAGAGTGACCGAGATTCAGGTTAAGATTGATGCTTTGCATGCCCGTTTTGCCAAAGCCCTGAACGATAGCGATCTCACAGAACTCCGGCAGATCATTGTGGACAATGAAATCGTTTGCCCGGTATCAGGTACACGCAACTGGACCGAAGTCCGCCAGTTTAACCTGATGTTTTCCACCGAGATGGGCTCTACGGCGGACGGAGCTTTAAAAATCTACCTTCGGCCGGAGACGGCACAGGGAATTTTCGTGAATTATTTGAATGTTCAGAAAACCGGCCGGATGAAGATTCCCTTTGGAATTGCACAGATCGGTAAAGCCTTCCGTAACGAGATCGTAGCCAGGCAGTTCATTTTCCGTATGCGCGAATTCGAACAGATGGAGATGCAGTTTTTTGTGAAACCGGGTGAAGAGCTTGCCTGGTTTGAATACTGGAAAGCCATCCGGATCCAGTGGCATCGCGCACTGGGTTTCAATCCAGAGCATTATCGCTTTCATGATCATGATAAGCTGGCGCATTATGCAAATGCAGCAACCGACATCGAATATAAATTCCCGTTCGGTTTTAAGGAGGTGGAAGGGATTCACTCCCGTACAGATTTCGATCTGAGTCGCCATCAGGAATTCTCAGGTCGCAAGATTCAATATTATGATCCTGAGACCAACGAATCCTATGTTCCATTCGTCGTTGAAACCTCTATTGGGGTCGACCGTATGTTCTTACAGGTGATCTCGGCAGCTTATGCCGAGGAGGAGGCTCCTACTGCCGAAGGAGGCACTGACATTCGTACAATCTTGAAACTACCGCCGCCACTGGCTCCGGTAAAACTTGCCGTATTTCCGCTGGTTAAAAAAGATGGCCTTCCCGAGATCGCCCGGCAGATTATCGATGATCTTAAGTTCGATTTTTATTGCCAGTATGATGAAAAGGACTCTATCGGCAGGCGGTACCGGCGGCACGATGCCATTGGAACTCCGTATTGCGTGACGGTAGATCATCAGACCTGTGAGGATAATACCGTAACCATCCGCAACCGCGACACGATGGAACAGGAGAGAGTGCCCATCGCGAGTTTGCGGGAGATGGTGGGGAGTAAAGTGAATATGAAGAACCTTTTAAAATAGGTAAAAAGGGTATCGGGTATCGGGTATCAGGTATCGGAAAGAAGCATGGTGTCAAAAAACCGACATCCGATACCTGATACCCGAAACCCGAAACCCGATAACTGATAACCGATACCCGACAACAAAATATCAAGAGTATGAAAACTGTGCTGCGTTTAGTCTTACCCGAACTGCTGATGATAGCAATAATGGCCTCCCTGGCCCTGGCTTTCATGAGCCCGGTAATTGAAGGTAAAATCCTGTATCAAAATGATATCGTACAAGCCCAGAATATGGCCAATGAGTTAGTGCAGTTTAAGAAGCAGACGGGGGAATACTCAGCCTGGACCAACTCTGCTTTCAGTGGGATGCCGGCATATCAGATAAAATCGGTCCCATCCGGTAATATATTCCTGTGGTTTTTCCGAATGCTGAGGCTATATCTTCCCGGATATACTGTGGCGATCCTGTTTGTTTGCATGCTGGGCTTTTACTTCCTGCTCAGGACACTTAAACTCAATCACTGGCTCGCACTGGCCGGAGCAGTGGCTTTCGGGTTCGGATCGCATAACCTCCAACTGATCGGGGCCGGTCATGTGAGTAAGATATACGCCGTCGCCTATATGGCTCCTGTTATTGCAGGGGTATTCCTGGTGTTCAGGCGAAAATATCTTCTGGGAGGATTGCTTACAGCTGTGGGATTTGGGATACAATTGGTTACTAACCATCCGCAGGTTTCCTATTACCTTGGAATAATCATCCTGATATACATGCTGGTAGAACTGGTGTTTGCTATCCGCGAAAAATACTTCGATCATCTCGTTAAATCAGGCATAGTACTCTTCGTTGCCCTTCTTTTGGCGATCCTTCCAAATATGACCGCGTTGATGACTACCCAGGAGTATAGTAAAGAAACCACCAGAGGGGTATCGGAGCTAATTAAGCCGGGTGAAACCAAAACCAAGGGATTGGATGTAAATTATATTACCGATTGGAGTTATGGGATCGGGGAAACCATCAACCTGTTTATTCCAAACTTCAGCGGCGGTGGATCAAGTCAAGATCTGGGAACCAATTCCGCGATGTATAAAGCAATGATCAGTAACCAGGTACCCAAACAAGAGGCAAGGCAATATGCCAGGGGAATATCGTACTGGGGAAGTCAGGACAAGGGAACAGCCGGGCCGCATTATATTGGTGCCATTTCGGTCTTTCTGGCAGTTCTCGGTTTGTTTATTGTGAAAGGGAAAAAGAAATGGTGGCTTGTCTCAATTATCGTATTTTCAATTGTTTTGGCCTGGGGGCGCAATTTCATGATCCTTACGGAATTTTTCGTGAACAATGTCCCTTTGTATGCCAAGTTCCGGGATGTAACCAACACCCTGATAATTGCGCAATTTGCGATTCCTCTACTGGCTTTTTTGGCTATCAGGGAGTGGTTTGCCGATGAGCAAACTGATTTAAAGGTGAAGTTGAAAAAACTGTACATAGCCGTTGGAATCGCTGGAGGAGTTGCTGTTCTTGTGGTATTGATACCTTCGATTTTCGGTTCTTTCAGCAGTGTTACTGACGCCGATTATCCCGACTGGCTCAAGGAAGCGCTCCGGGAGGACCGCATCGGCCTGGCCCGCCGGGATGCATTCAGAACTTTGATTTTTGTGATTTGCGCTGCCGGAATCCTCTGGTATTCATTGAAATCCAAAATCAGAAAGGAGTACCTGTATGTAGGACTTGCATTGCTTATCCTGGTTGATATGTGGTCAGTCGGGAAGAGGTATCTTAATAATGATAATTTCATCAGCAACCGCCAGATTGAACAGGCTTTCAAATCCACACCGGCCGATGATATCATTGCGAAGGACAAGGGTCAGGGATACCGGGTACTGGATATGACTACCAGTCCGTTCCAGAGCGCCCATACTTCGAGGTTTCATAAATCAATCGGAGGGTACCATGGTGCAAAACTGGGCCGGTATCAGGATTTGATCGATAAGTATCTGGCACCAAATACCGTGGCAATGGGAACCGTTTTCCAGGATAAGCCTACTTTGGAAAAAATTGATGCGGCCGTTGCCGGGATGAAGGTGTTAAACCTACTGAATACCAAATATATAATTGTAAATCCGAATGGGCAACCCTTTCTGAATAGCCATACCTATGGGGATGTATGGTTTGTTGATCGGGTGAAATGGGTTGAGAATGCCAATGAAGAGCTTGATGCATTGGGAACTGCTTCGCTGACTGACGAAGCCGTTGTTGACAAGCGGTTTAAGCAGCAGCTTAGTACTTTGCCGGCCCAGCTCCCGCCAAATACCAAAACTGATGTGATATCACTCATCGAGTGCAAACCTAATTATCTGAAGTACGATACCAAAGCCACTGATAATCGCCTGGCTGTATTTTCGCAGATATACTATCGATATGGCTGGCAAGCTTTTATCGATGGAAAAAAGGCCGAATATATCCGGGCCGACTATGCCATGCGGGCTATGGTAATACCGGGCGGGCAGCACACGGTTGAATTCCGGTTCGAGCCGAAAACACTGAAAACGGGCAGAATGATCAGTCTGATCGGGAGTTTGCTGGTTCTGCTGCTTATCATTGGTACGGTGGTTGTTGAGTTGAGAAGTAAAAAAGAAGAATAAAGGTCTTCGAATCTCTTACTTCATTCCAATATGATCTCCTTCTCCAGCACCCCGCCCCTTGTCGAAAGCACCTTCACTTTCCCCTTGATTTTATCCCGGGAATAGGTCCGGATGGTAAAAGCTGCACTGGCCTCCTGGTTTTGCCACAGGTGATCGGAATAGCGGGTTTTGTCGGACGTTTTGGGATCCACAATTCTGATTTTTGGCTGATCACCTTCAATCAGTTTTTTATCGAAATCAAGCACAGCCTGATCCAATTGTACGATTTTAACGCGCTGAGCGATATTCAATGCAGTTGGAATACGTGATGTATTTCTCCAGCCGACCGTAACCTGGTAATCCGTGGAATCTTTGTAATCCTTTAACTTCTTCACAGCGAACATATTCCATTCAAGTACCGGTAAATCATGTGCCATGGCCAGGTTGAACAGTCCCTGTTTACGGATCCAGGGTTCGAGATGTTCTGGTGGAGGATTTTGTGAGAAAAATTTTGGATTAAAGCCACCGAGTTCAACAGGGCCGAGAAAGGGGTTTATAAAATGTGACCATTTTTTGAAACCACGGCCACCATTTTCCTGGTCGTCCCACAGGAGGATATCAAGCTCATCTTTTTTCCCGTCTTTATTGAGATCCCCATACACCCCCCCATTCCATAACTCATCTCCATACCAGATAGCGCCGAAATAGCTATAGCCGAAATCCGGACCGTGGCCAAACAGCGGTTCCGGTTTGGCACTGTCGCCGGTATAGTCGTCGACCGGGTCTTTAGTGCTATATTCATCATAAACATCTCCGGCCCAGGGATATCCGGTAATATTCATTCCGAGTGTATCATAATATTCGAAAAGTTTACGGTCGGCCTCGTACATACCTTTAGCCGAAAATTCAGTAGACGGGCCGCGGAGATGCATTGGAACGCGGGTATCCATGGAGTTGACTACGGAAACATTAGGATGGGTGATCAGGAAGTTGAAAACGGCCCGGGTTTCGGATTCACTGAGCGGATATTCACCGGCACCGCCCTGGGTCCAGCCTCGACCAGTGGCATCGAGTCCCTCTTCCGGCCGCCAGTTTTCCGGATAGTTCCGGTGGAGATCCAACCCGCCAATACCATCTTCATTGATTTTTCCATCTCCATCATTGTCCCAGCCCTCTGAAGAAGCTGACCATAATCCTTTGCCCTTCGGAACGCGTTTCATCAGCCGGCCGGATGGGTCACGGGGATCCGGTATCAGGGTCCCTTTTTCAAGATCGACCCAACGCATAGTATACAAAACACCGTCTCCATCCAGATCCTCACCGGGATCCTCATCGAGGAGGCCGTCGCCATCATTATCGGCTGGATGTACCGTACTTCGGTTACTTTGGGCGGTATTCAGATATAAATTGGAACCATCGGGATTATTTTCAGGACGGATATATATTGCTTTGGTATCCAGCAGTTTGGTGATTGCCGGATCGGTACCGTACTGATTAAGAAGATGATTCAGGAGCCAGAGGGCCGATTCGGTTGCCGTTACTTCGCCTGAGTGTCTGCCTCCTTCGAAAAAGGCAGCAGGCTTGTCGGTATCCTTGCCGGTTTTCTTATTTGTCAGCGTCACCTGCAGGATCGGCCGTCCTTCATAGCTGAAACCAACTTCATACAGATCTACCAGATTAGGATATTTTTCAGCCCATCGCTTCATCCAGGCATATATCACATCTACTGTATGATACCGGTCCCAGGTAAGCGTATCGCCTGCTGTATATTCTACTTCCTTATACTTCACTTGAGGAAACACGCTGGTCCCGTGGCGATAGCCCTTGACGGTGTAATGGGTTGTGTCTTTGTCGGATTCGGGCCATGCAGCAACGTTGAGGGGCCTGATCTGGGCACCTGACGGCAGAAACGTGAAGAACGTGAAGAACGTGAAGAAAGAAAAGAACCACGAAAACGGAGATATGAGTTTCATAGCGAACTTTATTATTGTTGAATACTTTTCATGACTGTCCACAAATGCACATAATATTTCATGAATCTGTAACTTCAGAATTCAAAATTGGTCTTCGGATCTCTAAATTTTTACTTTCAGCGTATTGTTAAACTCAGAACCGCCGGTTCCTCAGATAATACCACCAAAACCTCACCGCAATCGGTAAATGTCTCAGCACGGTCGGTACCAGGC
>JAPLDV010000890.1 GCA_026391235.1 Bacteroidia bacterium
TCCAGGTAAAGTCCTAATTTATCTGAATCAGGTCAGGGAGAGAGCCCGCCAGGGAAATGTGGCAATTTTACCTGATATTACAGAAACCGGGAAAGATAAGCTGCGTAATATCATTTTAAACGAAAGGCGCCATGAGCTTGCCCTCGAAGGGCATCGTTTCTGGGATCTGGTGAGAACAGGCAAAGCCGCGGAAGTCCTCGGCCCGCTGGGGTTTGTTACCGGGAAACATGAACTTTTACCAATCCCTCAATCCGAAATTGATATCTCACAGGGAGTTCTGGAACAAAATCCGAATTGGAATTAACTAAATAATTAATCAACTAAAGTTTTACATTAAATGATCATTTTATGAAAAGGAAAAATGTTTTTCTGAGCGCTTTTCTAGTAACAGCGATGTTTGCTGTTATGTTTAGCGGTTGCAAAAAGGATTCTGGTCCGACGGATTTTACCCTGTCAGCCCTCATGGCAGGAACCATCGATCTCAATGGCGCCACCTCGCCTAATACGGTACCCGTCAACCCCTCCATCGTGGCTACCTTTAATACGGACGTGGATCTGACTACTGCTCTTCCTGCAAACGTTTCCCTGGTTCAGGAATACGATAATGCAGTTATCGCGCTGACTGTAGCAGCAAGCGGGAAGACAATCACTGTTACTCCGACAGAAAACCTTGGAAATGGTGCCAGCTACAAACTCACTTTGCAAGCCGGATTTAAATCTTCCGGCGGATTGGCTCTGACTGAAGTTGTCCGTAAATTTACCACAGTGGGAGCTTTTGTTCCGAAAGGTGCCGTTGCCCATTGGAATTTTGAAGATAATGCCAATGATGTTGTTGGTACCTATAACCCTTCTGCCAGTGGAATTGTTGCAGTAACTTATACAGCTTCGAGGAACGCTGCTGCCGGTAAGGCTGCTACTTTCGATGGCGCAACCAGCATTATTGAAATTCCGAATGGCGACCAGCTGATGAATACCCATGACTTCACATTGAGCTTTTGGGCAAAGGCGGTGAATTCAGGCAAAGGGCATTTCATTATTGGCCTTGCTGCATTTTATGGATTTCAGTTTGAACTCAACGGCGGTTTTACAGAATTCAAAATGCCTGTTCAGTTTGATTACGGCGATGGAACAAGCGGTACCGGTGGTGACTTAGTCTATAACGGAGATGGCAAAACCAAAGATAACGGAGGCTACAGAGGGACTACTTTTAGTAAGGAAAACACTGCTCTGGTTGACGTCCTCAAAGAAAAATGGTTCCATATTACCTATGTTTATAACAGCGCGACCAAAGAGAGAATGTTCTTTCTGAATGGTGAATTGGTGAAGACACAGGATCATAACCTTTTTCTAAATGATCTCGGTCAACCAACTAAAGAGATGGGAATTACAGGACTGAAATATGGTGGTGTTGCTCCCGAAACTGTTAACGAACTTGCTTTTGGGTTTATCCAGTCGCGGGCAGGTACACTTTGGGATGATCAAAGCTGGGGCGGGTATGATAAACCTGGTGCTAATCACTTCCAGGGACAGCTCGATGACGTGAGGATTACGGAGATCGATGTAATACTCCAAATGCCCCTATTCGGATATTTACTCAGTATTTCTCCATGCTCTCCCTGTCTCTGCGGTTAATATTCTTTCATCTGCCACTCAATAGTTACCTGTATTAATTATTATTATTTTGAAAAAGCTCTCTTATATCCTTTTTGCAGCTACAAGTATATTGGCAACGATAATTTCCTGCAAACCTGAACCAGTTAATCATGGCACCATTCAATTGGTTCGGGTAATCGCGGGTGAAATCCCGCTCCGGACCGATGCGACTACATCGGGCATTCCGGCTGATGCCAGTTTTGTCATAGAATTCGCCAGCGCAGTTGATACGTCTACGGTTCGTGCGGCAATTTCACTGGAAAGTGAATCCGGTACCCAGGCAGAATGCAGTTTTTCTTATTCCACCGACCTGAGCATAATTACTATTATTCCGGACCAAAACCTTGAATATCTGACATCTTATGACCTAACTATTGGTAGCGGAATTAAAGGTGCGTCAGGGGAATCCTTCCCAGGTTTAGTGTACAAACTGACCACCACTCAGGGAAAACTTACCCTTAAAAACATTACGTTGAACGGATTGCCGTTTAAGACCACCAAACCATTGATCAACATCGATTTTAAGAATATTACTTTAACAGCCGAGTTTTCGGATCCGTTGAATCCAGCTGACTACCTTTCATTTTTTACCTTTTCCGGAGGCAACCTTTTGCAAGCAACGCTAAGCTCCAACAACAAAACCATTGCCTTCACCAATCAGTATCCGCTCAAAGGTTACCAGAAATACTATTTTACTGTTTCATCGAACCTTACCTCCCTGACAGGATACAGCTTCGATGGATTTTCAAATTCCTTTTATTCGTCCCTCGATTCCACCGATAAATATCCAAGGATTACAGATGAAGAACTTATTGATCTGGTTGAAAGTCAGACTTTCCGTTATTTCTGGGATTTTGGTCATCCTTCCTGCGGTCTGGCACGCGAGCGAAATTCATCAGGTGACATCGTTACCATTGGAGGATCAGGATTTGGAGTGATGTCGTTGATTGCAGGCATGGAGCGCCATTATATCACCCGTAACGATGGGCTGAACCGGTTGGATAAGATTCTGAATTTTCTTGAAACTTGCGACCGGTTTCATGGGGCCTGGCCCCACTGGCTCAACGGTGCTACCGGAAAAACTATCCCTTTCAGTAAACTGGATAATGGCGCAGATCTCGTGGAAACTTCTTTTATGATACAGGGATTGCTGGCGATGAGGGAATATCTGGATGCCTCTGTACCTCAAGAGGAAGCATTGAAAACAAGAATCACCGCTCTCTGGGAAACGGTTGAATGGGACTGGTTCACCCGGGGGCAGGAAGTCATATACTGGCATTGGTCGCCAACCAATGGTTTCACTATGAACATGCAGATTCGCGGATATAATGAAACGCTGATAACTTATGTTCTAGCAGCTTCATCACCTACACATTCTATTGCTGCATCTGCTTATCATAAAGGATATGCCAGCAACGGATCGATCCGCAACGGCAAAAAATTCTTTGGGATTGTTCTTCCACTTGGAGAAGATTTCGGCGGACCGCTCTTTTTTACACATTACAGTTTCCTCGGACTGGATCCCCGGAAGTTGAAGGACGATTATGCCGATTATTGGCTGCAAAATGTTAATCATTCCTTGATCAATATGAATTATTGCCTGGCGAATCCGAAAGGCTATATTGGATACAGTGCTGATTGCTGGGGACTTACCGCAAGCGATAATCAATCCGGCTATAGTGCCCATTCACCCACAAACGATCTCGGCGTGATCACCCCAACAGCTGCGGTCTCCTCCTTGCCCTATACTCCTGAACAATCGATGAAAGCTATTCGTCACTTTTATTACCGGCTGGGTGATAAACTCTGGGGACCTTATGGATTCTACGATGCATTTAATATAACCTCTGGCTGGTGGGGCGATTCATACATTTCCATTGACGAGGGCCCTATTGTAGTAATGATTGAAAATTACCGGACCGCTTTGTTGTGGAACCTGTTTATGAACTGCCCAGAAGTGAAGGCAGGACTTACTAAATTGGGTTTCTCTTATTAGTATGGTAGATAATCCGCATTCTAATCCCGATGTGGCCCTATAGGCTTTATGGCCACTGTTCAGGTATAGGTTAAAAAGATGCCCTGAACTGTAACGTTAAATGAGCATCATCCGGAATGGGGAATTGTTAAGGACCGGACTGCAACATGGGCCCCTGCCAGTATCGCATCCACGGGTTTCGGAATCCCGTCATTTGCCATCGGTGCTGAAAGAAACTGGATTACGCGTGAAAAAGCGGCCGAAATCACACTGAAAATTCTGAAGTTCTTTGCCAATTCAGTTCAAAGCAGTGACAAAAAGGTGACCGGTTACAAAGGATTTTATTATCACTTCCTGGAGATGAAAAACGGAACCCGCGAATGGAATTGTGAACTTTCTACCATTGATACCGGCTTGCTGATGATGGGAATCCTCTTTGCCAGGAATTATTACAGCCTAGACAATGAAGTTGAAAACCAGATCCGTTCACTTGCAGCCTTTTTGCTTGGCAGGATAGACTGGAATTTTATGCTGATGCCCGATACCGGCAAGCATGCGAATACCATTTCCATGGCCTGGACTCCCGAGAAAGGCTTGCACAATTTCGGCTGGACCGGCTACAACGAGGCTTTGTTCCTATACGTTCTGGCTGCCGGCAGCGGTATGGAAAATGCCCAGCGGAGTTACCAGGCATGGTTAAGTTCATACAAATGGTACACTCCTTATGAAGGACTTTCGCATGTGGCATTCCCCCCATTGTTCGGGCACCAGTTCTCGCAGGCCTTCATCGATTACCGTGGACTAGCCGATGCGTACATGAAGGAAAAGGGAATCGATTACTTCGAGAACTCCCGCCGTGCAACCTATGTTCAGCGGCGTTACGCGGCTGATAATCCCAAAGGCTGGATTGGTTATGACTCCCTCTGCTGGGGGGTTACAGCCAGCGATGGGCCAACCGAGAAGCTGAACTTTGATGACAAAAAGTTTTTAGGTTATGCAGGCAGGGGAACCAGCGGCCCCGACTATAATTATTTTGACGACGGAACCATTGCACCCTACGGCCCGCTTTCCTCTTTGCCGTTCGCTCCTGAAATCGTTCTGCCGACTATCAGGTCGATCAATGAAAAGTATGGTAAGAAGCTATGGGGGAAGTATGGGTATTATGATTCGTTTAACCCGACGGCGAAATGGGTCAATGATGATTTTATAGGTATAGATGAGGGGCCGATGCTGATCATGATTGAAAATTTCAGAACAGGCCTGGTCTGGAACTATGTGATGAAAGATCCTATCATACAGAAAGGCTTAAACAAACTCGGCTATGAATATTTGAAATAGGACTGCCAGGATGAAAAACCTTATCTGCATAAGAAATGTTATTACCACTCTGCTGGTGCTGGCAACTACAGCGATTCATGCCCAGGTTATAACGCTGGATGATTTTGAAAACAAAACCGGTTGGAGCTTCATCAAATCCGATGGAGTCAATCTGGCCATATCAAATGAAACAGGATTGACAGGCAATGCGGTCCGGTTCGATTACGATTTCACCAAAGGCACCGGTTACGGTGGAATCCAGAAACTATTCCCGATTGACCTTCCTGATAATTATGAATTTACCTTTTATGTGAAAGCCGAATCTCCTGCCAATAATTTTGAAATCAAATTTATCGACAGCACCGGAAACAACGTTTGGTGGGTAAATAACCGAAATTAT
>JAPLDV010000140.1 GCA_026391235.1 Bacteroidia bacterium
GTAATTCTCAGAGAATCTAATCGTCAGAGATTCTTTCACCGACTTCTTACCCTGAATTTTCCCGTGAAGAATAAAACCAATTTTCTCCATCAGTCGACCGGTCCGCCCTTAGGTTTCACGAACCGGGCACAATTTAATAACAATTTTGAAGGATTTAAGGCAGATGCGTTTCAATTTGGTAATCTATGTTATTTTTACATCTTTACATAATTTACTATTTGTATGGAATTCATTGCTTTGGATAACCGATATGATAAAATGCATTACCGCCGCTGCGGCAATAGCGGGATTAACCTTCCTGTTCTGTCAGTCGGGTTATGGCATAATTTCGGAGGGGTTGACGATTTTGAAACCGGAAGGGAAATAGTCAGGGCTGCTTTCGACCAGGGAATAACCCATTTCGATCTGGCCAACAATTATGGTCCGCCTCCAGGTTCTGCAGAAAGTAATTTTGGCAAAATTCTCAAAAAAGATTTGAAACCATACCGTGATGAACTTATAATCAGTTCCAAGGCAGGATACCTTATGTGGCCGGGCCCCTATGGCGACAACGGATCCCGCAAATACCTGCTTGCCTCGCTGGATCAGAGCCTTGAGAGAATGCACCTCGATTATGTGGATATTTTTTACTCCCATCGCTACGACCCATTAACACCTCTTGAAGAAACTATGGGCGCACTGGCCCAGGCTGTCAGATCAGGCAAGGCCCTCTATGCAGGCATTTCAAATTATCCGCCCGATGAAACCAGGGAAGCTGCACGGATACTTGGCGAAATGGGAACACCATGCCTTATTCACCAGGTGAAATATTCGTTGTTCAGGCGTGAAGCCGAAGAAGGACTGGCTGCAGTTCTCAGAAAGAAAAAGATCGGCTGTATCGCCTTTTCCCCACTCGCACAAGGGCTCTTAACCAATCGATACCTGGATGGCATACCTTCAGATTCCAGAGCCGGGAAGCCTCATGGGTTCCTGAAAATTGATCAGATCACCCCTGAAATACAGGCGATTGTCGGGAAACTTAACGAAACTGCCCGCAGTCTGGATATGACACTCGCCGAACTGGCGCTGAACTGGGTAAAAAGTCATGACTTTATCACATCCGTTCTCATCGGTGTCAGCACCAAACAACAGCTCGACACTAACCTACGTATCCTGGATCTCCCTAACTTCACACCGGATCAGATTCAGGCTATAAATTCCTGCTTAACTGAAACAACCTAACCTTTAATCATATATGGAAATACGCAGAACTTTCGATGTACTGGATCATGCCTTCAGGACCTATCCACGTACCGATGCACTGGCCTCAAAAGTTGACGGACAGTGGATCACCTGGTCAACCGACGAATATGTCAGGATCGCGAACCAGATCAGTTATGGTTTATTGTCGATGGGCCTTAAAAAGGGGGATAAAATTGTGAGTGCCTCCAATAACAGGCCTGAATGGAACTTTCTCGACATGGGGATGATGCAGATCGGAGTGGTTCATGTTCCGATCTACCCCACCCTGGGCGATGAGGAAACGGCTTATATCTTCGAGCATTCAGATGCCAGGCTTGCCATCGCTTCTGATGCTGCCCTCTACCGTAAGTTTGTGAAAAACCGGACTCCAAACATCGAAAAGATCTTCACATTCAATGATGTAGAAGGTGCCGGCAACTGGAAAGAAATAGCTGAACTCGGCGAGAAGAACGAAAAAGTATGGGCCGACAAATTATCTGCAATCAAGGATTCCATCCTGCCGGAAGACCTGTTTACAATTATCTACACCTCAGGTACCACCGGAGTTCCCAAGGGAGTGATGCTGTCGCATAACAATATGATGTCAAACCTTATGGATTCCCTTCACATTCTCGATCTCGACCATACCGAAAGAGCCCTTAGCTTCCTGCCACTCTGCCATGTATTGGAACGTATTGTCCATTACGGTTATCAACTGCAGGGATATGGCCTTTACTATGCTGAGAACCTGGGAACCATCGGCCAGGATCTCAAGGAAATCAAAGCTGGCACGTTCGTTACCGTTCCCAGGATACTGGAAGTGATGTACGATAAAATCATTGCCAAAGGAAAAGCCCTCAAAGGAATTAAAAAACAAATATTCTTCTGGGCAGTAAATGTTGGATTAAGATACGAACATGGAGGTGCCAATGGTTCATGGTACTCATTTCAGCACAAGATTGTTGACAAACTGGTATTCACCAAATGGAGGGAAGGTCTTGGCGGGAATGTAAAAATGGTATTCTCCGGGGGAGCCGCCCTGCAACCCAGGCTGGCAAGGGTATTCACAGCTGCCGGCATCCGAATTCAGGAAGGATACGGACTTACTGAAACCTCTCCGGTAATTTCCATGAATGAAAAGAATCATCCCGACAACATGTTCGGTACCGTTGGATTGGTACTGAAAAACCTTGAGGTAAAAATTGCCTCCGATGGAGAAATTCTTATGAAAGGGCCTTCCTTAATGATGGGATATTATAAAAACGAAGATTTAACCCGTGATGTTATTGATCCTGCCGGTTGGTTTCATACCGGAGATATCGGCGAAATGGTCAACGGCAGATTCCTGAAAATCACCGACCGCAAAAAAGAGATCTTTAAAAACTCCGGTGGCAAGTATATCGCTCCTCAGTCAATCGAGAATAAGGTCAAAGAATCGTTTTTCATCGAAAACAGCATGATAATCGGTGAAAACCAGAAGTTTACATCTGCCATTATCTCTCCTAACTTCCGGTTCCTTCACGATTATTGCGCCAAAAAGGGTATACATTATCGTGACAACTTCGAATTGATTTGCAAACCGCAGATTACTGCACGCTACCAGCAGGAGATCAATGCCCTGAATAAGAAACTGGCACCGCATGAACAGGTTAAAAGGTTCCGGCTGGTTGTCGATGAATGGACCTCCGCAACCGGTGAATTATCGCCAACACTGAAATTGAAAAGGAATTTCCTGCACGACAAGTACGCGGCTATTATCAGGGACGTCTATTATATGTCGAAGAACGACGACGAATAAGCCAAAGAAACAGGAAGGTCAGCAGCCCGTTGATCAGGAGCAGCTCAAAGCTGAAGACATAATTTATCCATTGCTTTGAAAAGTGCTGGATCAGGAAAGTCAGAACCGGTGCCATAACTACTACAACGGGCACCAGTCTGTCATGTATCGGGTATCTGGTAAACATCCCGAATGCATAAAGGCCGAGCAATGGCCCATAGGTATACCCGGCGATGGTGAAAATGGTATCGATAATACTTCGGTTGTTGAGTGCTCTGAATAATAGAATGATCAGGACGAAAATCAGGGTCAAAAGTATGTGAACCCGGTACCTGACTTTTCGGGTAACTTCCTCGGGGGCATTTTCTTTATCCAGGATGTCGATGGTAACTGAGGTAGTCAGGGCCGTCAAAGCTGAATCTGAACTTGAAAAGGCTGCAGCTACAATTCCGACAATAAAAACCATGCCCACCAGCGGTGTCAGGTAATCGCCCGTGGCTATCATCGGGTACAAGTTATCAGAGGCTGCAGGTATTTCAATGTTTCTTGACCGTGCAAAAAGAATTAACAAAGCGCCAAGAGTCAGGAAGAGTAAATTAATCGGTACCAGTGAAAGGCTGAACCAGGTCATGTTTTTCTGCGAATCCTTTAATGTCTTGCAACTCAGGTTCTTTTGCATCAGATCCTGATCGAGGCCGGTCATGGTAATGGTAATAAACATTCCGCCAATAAAATATTTGATAAAATGCCTCCGGTCACCGCCAAAATCATCCCAAAAAAATATTTTTCCTA
>JAPLDV010000033.1 GCA_026391235.1 Bacteroidia bacterium
TGGCTGAAGAATACCATCAGGAATACTACGAAAAGACGGGGGGAACGCCATATTGCCATGGGTATACGAAGAGGTTCTGACGGAAGACGGAAGACGGAAGACAAGCCGACAGGGAAGTACTTGTCGTTGCATTTAGCAGGGCAGGGGCGCCAGAAAACGTTACTGTTCAGGTGGCATTCTTTTTAACCACAAAGGGCACAAAGGCTTTACACAAAGTTCACAAAGTTCCGTTGGAGACAGCTTTTAAAGCATCTTTCAGCAAAAAATTTCCACCAGTTGCCATGCTTGTGGACGTCGGGTTTTAATTTGGCCGATATTTTCCATTTTCTTTGTGTTCTTTATGTAAATTTTCTTTGTGAACTTTGTGGTTTAGCTTTCTTAACAGGATTTCTAACATATACCTGAACAGTAACCAGAAAACTTTAGAAGGTTCAGCTATTCAGGGAAATACTTTTGTATTAACGCAAGTAATTCCACTTTTAAAATGGGTTTTGAAATATAATCATTACATCCCGCTTCTATTGCCCTTTCTCTCTCTCCTGTAAGTGCAAAGGCTGTTTGCGCAATTATAATTACTTCATTATTATATCGCCGGATTTGCCTGGTGGCTTCATACCCATCCATTTCGGACATTCTGATATCCATCAAAACCAAATCAAGGTCAGGGTTATTTCGGCAAGCTTCAATTGCCTCAACTCCTGTTTTTACTAATAAAACTTTATGACTGAATTTTTTAACTACAGTTGTAATGAATATTTCCGATGCTTCATCGTCTTCGGCAATTAAAATATTCAGGGATCTGATCTTATCCACTTCATTAGAAGCCGAAGTAACATGTGCAATTACTGAGTTTTTTTGCGATTCACTGTTGCAGGGAATAGTGAAATAAAAGATTGAACCCTTTCCGGGTTCGCTTTCCGCCCAAATCTTTCCGCCAAGCATCTCCACATAAGCTTTCGAAATCGATAAGCCCAGTCCTGCCCCCTGTAAAGTTTGCTTATCGGAAATATCGGATTGAATAAAACGTTCAAAAACAACTTCCTGTTTGTCTTTGGGAATCCCGATACCGGTATCTTTCACGTAAAATTGATATTGTCGCGGAGACAGATAATTATCTGTCCCTACGATGTTATACCCAAATTCTATTGAACCTTCGCTGGTGAATTTAATGGCATTTTTAACAAGGTTGGTAAGAATGGCATAGATTTTCTCGCGATCTGTTTGAATGATGGCTTCATTTAACGGCAGTGCATTTTTATAGAAAAGTTGAATTCTCTTTTTTTCAACTTCAGGTTTGAAAAAGTTATAAATTAATTCGATATTCTCGTTAATATTCGTCTCCGTAATTACAACGTCCATCAATCCTGATTCTATTTTCGAAATATCAATAATATCGTTGATGATGTTCAGCATGCGGGCTCCGCTTTTCTCGATCATTTTTATATATAGTTGCTGCTCCTCGCCGGTATGGTCAGGTTCTTCCAATAAACTTGCAAACCCCAGAATGCCGTTCATGGGCGTTCTGATTTCATGGCTCATATTGGCAAGGAAGGCGGATTTCAGGCGGTCGCTTTTTTCGGCATGTTCTTTGGCTTTGTATAAATCTTCATTTGTTTGAACAAGCTCTTGATTCATTTGCAGGAATTCTTCGTTTTGAGCTTCAATTTCATCGTTTTTTTGTTTAAGTAAAAGTTCTGATTTTTTAAGCTCGGTGATATCGGTAAGGAAATTCAATGTAGCTGGTTTGCCTTGCCATTCAATCAAGGCCGCATTGATTTCCACCCACTTGACAACACCATCACGGGTAACAGCCCTGAAGGTATATCGTGGTTGTGCTGCCTCGTTTGCGATCCGGTGCTGGTAGTTTTCAGTCACCATGCTCCGATCATCAGGGTATATGAATACGGTAAATGGCCTGTCAATGAGTTCTTGCTCCGAATACCCCTCCAACAGGCTAATTGTCATGGGATTGACAAACTTGAGCATGCCGTCTTGCGCGATGATGATAGATTCGTTTGCGGAGTTTATCAGGTGACGGTACTTTTTCTCGCTATCCCGCAGCGCTTTCTCTGCCTGCTTGCGTTCGGTAATATCAAACACATTTACCAGGCATTGTTCTCCATTTTCGGCAACGATGCCGGTAAGGTAAACATGCAATGGTAAGTTTCCGTTGGTTGTCAGGGTTACCTCACAGGTTTCGTTTGCTTTGCTGCTAAATACTTTATCGAAAAAGAGATTGAAAATTGGTTTTGTATCTCGGGTAACAAATAAGTTAAAATGATGCTTTATTAATTGCAAGCGTTCTTTGCCAAGCATTTTTGCTCCAATGAGGTTTAGCTGAATTATTTCACCTTGGTCTGAAAGTGTAAAATAACCCGATGGTGCAAAGTCGTATAATTCGGCGAATTTTCCGGCAGCAACTTCTGCCAGCTCTTTTGCCAGCATGAGTTCCTGATTCTGCAATTCCAGCTCGATCTTATGCACCTCAAGCTCGTGAATGAGTTTCAGTGTTTCGGATTCGGAAAAGTTGTCGGTTATCGGTTGTCGGTTGTCGGTCGACGGGTTGATGGATTGATGTGTTTTCCGGACCCTGTGCAGCTCTTCAGCTTGTAGGCGAAGAATTTCGGCTTCGGATAGGTTATCGTTTTTCATCATATCTAATTTACCCGGTTCTATTCATCATTGACTTTCCCTGGTGCTCCGCAGGGCTTCTTCAGCCTGCCTGCGTTCGGTGATGTTGCGAATCTGGCATTGGATTACTTTATGATTATCTACCACATACACGTTGCTGATAAACTCAACATCGATCCTTTGCCCGTCAGCTGCTTCAAGCGGCAAATCTTCATAACGAATATATTCATTATGCTGCAATTCTGAAAATTTTTCCTTATTAGAGACTATATCTTTGAAGGATCCGATATCCCATATAGCTTTTCCCATGAATTGTTCATGTGAGTAACCCAACAGCTTAATCAAAAATGGATTCACATCCGTAACCTTCCCGGTTTCTGCATCGAGGATAAGCATCCCGTCTTTCGATGATTCAAAGAGGCGACGATAGCGGATTTCCGAAACGTTAAGCGCTATCTCTCTGGTCTCTAGTGTTGCAATCGTTTCCTTCAGTTCTATTTCCAACTTTTTGGCCAGGGATATATCTTGAAAGGTTATCACCAGTCCGTTGAGGAGGTCATCGGTTGATAAGAAGGGCATAATCCTGACTTGAAACCACCTTCCGTCGTTGGTTGGAATTGAATTTTCGAGTGTCGTTAAAGTTTTTATTACCTGCTGAGCATGGTTTCCTACCTCGGGGTATAGCAAATCGGTAACCAAGTCGGTAAAGGGCCTGCCGATATCAGTATGACGCAGTTTAAATATATTGATTGCATTGTCGGTAAACCTGAGGATATTCAACTCCTTATCGAGAAAAATAGTAGGAATTTCGGTGCTGTCGAGAAGGTTCTTAACGTAATCGTTTGCCAGTTTATAATCTTCTATCTTGCTCCGCAGCTCAACATTAACCGTTAGCAGTTCTTCGTTCAAACTCTGCATCTCTTCCTTTGAGGTCAGGAGCTCCTCGTTGGTTGATTGCAGCTCCTCGTTGGTTGATTGCAGTTCCTCGTTGGTTGATTTCAACTCTTCCTGCCAGGTTTGCATTTCTTCTTTGAAGATTTGAATCTCCTCATAACTTCGTTGCAACTCGATCTCCAGTTCCATCTGCCGCCCGGGTGAACTGCGTTTCCCTGTTTTTGGGTTCAACACATCATGTTCAACAACATCCGGCACATCGTTGAATATTACCAAAATCATGCCTCTTACCGGATCGGGGTTTTCCATGCGCTGAACCGTAACATCCACAAACTGGGTACCCCCGTTGGTTCCAACTTTAACATTGCGGACTATCACCGCGTCGAAGTTTTGCATGGCTCTGCGAAAGGCACCCGGCAGCACCTGGCGCAAACCTTCACGCGCCATGGCATAAATGTTCAGGCTTGCTTTGCCGGCAACCTGTTCAAGGTATTTCCCGATACGGCCGGTAACATAAATGATGTCGTCCTTGTCGTTTACCAGCACGCTTGAAGGTGCAAAGCGCTGAAGCAAAATCTGGTCGGTAAGGGTTTGGATGTTTTTAGCAACATCCGTAGGTGTCTTAATTTCTGCGGCCACTCTTTTTGCCGGGGAAAATGAGCTTGGGAAGTCGATGAGTTCCGACGCCAGGACTGATGCAGACCGTTGGAATATTTTACATTTGGCATCGATTTCCTCAAATCCTTCGCTATTTTTTCCAAGGGTTTCGGCAGTGCCAAGCACCATAATTCCGCCGGGATTAAGGTTGTAATTAAACAGCGCTATCACTTTCTTCTGCAATTCAAGCTCCATGTATATCAGCATATTGCGGCAGGTGACTATATCGAGCCTGGTAAATGGCGGGTCTTTAATCACATTCTGGGGAGCAAACACCACCATTTCGCGTATGGGGGCATTCACGCGATAGCTCTCACCTTCAGCCTTAAAAAACCGGCTGAGGCGCTCAGGCGATACATCGGCAATAATGTTTGAGGAGAAAATACCTTTGCGGGCTACCTCGATGGCGTCCTGGTCGGGATCGGTGGCAAATATCTGCAATGTCAGACTTTTGTGCTTTTCGGCTTTTTCCAGTGCCTCAATAAAAATAATGGCCAATGAATAAGCCTCTTCGCCTGTTGAGCAGGCCGGCACCCAGGCGCGAACAACATATCCGTTCGGCAGTTCGTTGATCAGGCCGGGAAGAACATTTTCTTTGAGCATATCCCACACGGCAGGATCGCGAAAAAAGCTGGTTACTCTGATCAGCAACTCTTTGAAAAGGATATCAACCTCCTTAGGATATTGCTGACAGAATCGGACATAGTCGTGCGTTTTGTCTATCAGGTGAATTCCCTTGCGCTTTTCGATACGGCGAACCAAAGTGCTCGTCTTATACAGCGAAAAGTCGTGACCGGTTTGTTCGCGGAGCAGGATGATAATTTTATCGAGATTGCTTTTGAATTTATCGTCTTTTTCGGGTTCTGTTTTTACTACAGGAATAAACTTTAGCAAAGCGATGAGTTTGGCAGGCAATTCCTGGGCGGGAGCCACAATATCAGCAATTACGGTATCGATCGCGCTGCGGGGCATGCCATCGAATTTGGCCGAGGCAGGATCCTGCACCAGCACGATGCCGTTCTTTTCTTTCATGGCTTTCAGTCCCAGGCTGCCATCGGAGCCCATCCCCGAAAGGATAATGCCGATGCTCTTTTCCTGACGGTCGAGTGCCAATGAACGAAAGAAAATATCGATTGGTAAACGCAGGCTGTGTGATTTTAGCACATCGAACATATTCAGAGCACCATTCAGCAACGACAGGCTGGTGTTGGGCGATATCACATATATGCAGTCAGGATTCACTTTCAGTTGGTCGGTAGCCTGAAATACCTTCATGGGCGTAATCCGTTGCAACAGTTCGGGCATAATGCTAAGATGGGTTGGGTCGAGGTGCTGGATCACCACAAACGCCATCCCACTGTCCTTGGGCATATTACTGAAAAACTGCTCCAGTGCCTCCAGTCCGCCTGCCGAGGCGCCTATACCCACTATTGGAAAGTCCCTGATTATCAGTTGATTATTGGGGGATTTCATTTCTTCGCGAAGGTTAATTCTTGAGTCTTTCATTGTTTTATCAGCCTTTCCAGGATAAACTTACATAATAAGTGCCTTCATACACAGACTTCATAATAATCCTCAAGCGGATTTATAGAGGAAAGATAGCTAAAAATGCAATAGCTCAAGTTATTGCATAAAAATTGATAATATCACCCATAAACGGGGTCACATGGTTATGGAAATGAGCATGTAACCGATCAACCAAATACCGGTCAGGAAAATAGTAAATTTGTCTAAAAACATCGCATAGTCATGACAAAAGACGAATCCATTTACAGAGAAAAGATCATCAGTATTGAGACTGCCGTTCAGTTTATAATGAGTGACACTGACATTATCGTAGCGCATTGCGCATCGGAGCCACAGGGTTGCATGTCGAAATTTCACCTGGCAAAAGACCGGGTTACCGATGTAAAGGTGTTTTCAGTTCTCACCTTAAAGCCTTATGATTTTTATATGAAACCCGAAATGAAAGGGCATTTCGAACTATGCAGCTGGTTTCATGCACCCGGATCCCGGGCGGCGCTGAAAGCAAAAACAGGAACGGTAACCTATGTCCCCAATATGCTTCACCGAACAGCCACCGACCGGCTGAAAGTGCGCCGGCCTCATCTGTTCTTCGGTACTTGTACCCCACCCGATGAGAAAGGTTTTGTATCGCTTTCATTAGGGATAATCTATGAAAAGGATATCATTGAAACGGCTGAAATAGTTGTTCTTGAAGTCAATGACCAGCTGCCCCGCACCCAGGGCGACACCCATGTTCATGTAAGTGAGGTAACCTGGTTTGTGGAACATTCTCAGACTCTGCCTACCCTGCCGGCTCCTCAGCCCGATGAAGCAGCGATAAGAATTGGTCAGCATATTGCTGATTTGGTGGAAGATGGATCAACTATTCAATTAGGTATCGGCGAGATCCCCAATGCCGCAGCTATGTCGCTGTACGCAAAAAGAGACCTCGGAGTACACACTGAAATGATGGTCGACAGTATCATGGAGCTGTCTCAGATGGGTGTGATCACCAATAAGAGAAAGTCTATTCATAAAGGTAAATCCATCTGTACGTTCGCCATGGGCAGCGAAAAACTGTACAAATGGCTGGATAACAACCCTTCCATTGAATTTTTGCGGGGCAGATATGTTAACGATCCCTGCGTGTTGAAGCTTAATAGCCGCATGGTATCGATAAATACCTGCATCATGATTGATTTCACCGGCCAGGTATCGAGCGAATCCATTGGTATTGAGCAATATTCAGGAACCGGGGGCCAAACTGACACCGCAGTGGGTGCCATTGAAGGAACCGATGGTTTGGGAAAATCCATTATTGCCTGCCGTTCAACGGCTCGCAATGGATCCATATCCACCATAGTTCCGATGCTGCCGGAAGGAAGTGCCATAACCCTGCATCGCTGCCATACTGATTATGTAGTTACCGAATGGGGCAGCGTAAGGCTAACCGGACGAACCGTGCGGGAAAGAACCAAGGCGCTGATTTCCATAGCACATCCGGATTTTCGCGAAGAATTGACACATAAAGCCGAAGAGCTGGAATATTTGTGATGACAAAGTATAAAGTAGAAAAGATGAGATTCCATCAGAAATTACAGCTATACGCTGAGAGCTCAGTGAATTGCAAAAAAATAATCCCAGCCTGAAATAAATTCCTGATCGCAAACATTCTTATCTTTATTGTGTTTAACAATAAAGTAAACAAAATACTGACATGAAAAAACTTGTTACTCTATTAGCGGTTTTAACAGCTTTGACCTTGCAGGTTAATGCTACGAAACATGCTGTTACCATCAGCGGATTTACGTATTCGCCTGCTCTCCTGACCGCCCATATCGGCGATACCGTGACCATCAGTGGCAGCATTAGCCATCCACTTGTTCAGGTAAGCAAAGCAACCTGGAACAGTGATGGGGCTACTGCCTTATCAGGTGGTTGGGGAACAAAAACTTCGGCCTACACCTTTACCGTAACCTCGGCAGATACCATTTATTTTGTTTGCCAGGCACATGTGTCCTTCGGTATGAAAGGCAGGGTGGTCATCGCCCCGGCTACCGGAATAGACGAATCCCCAGCAGATCAATTATCGGTTTCAGTTTATCCAAACCCAATGACATCAACCGGAACTGTTAAGCTCAGTTCCTTTGGTACGAACCCGGTTTCTGTTTATGTATTCAGCATCACCGGCCAGCTGGAGAAGAATTTATCATCCTCTTTAACCAACCTGAACGGTGATTACTATGCAGAGTTTGATGCTGGCACCATGACCAGCGGGTTGCACTTTATACTGGTTACAGATGGCAAGAATAAGGTGGTGAGGAAGTTTGAGGTGGTGCGGTAGACATAGCCGTTAACCTAAGGTTTTTGAAGTAAGAATGCAGAGATTCGAAGACCAGTTTTGAATTCTGAAGTTACAGATTCAGGTGGGATTGGCCATTTTGGAACGGAATCTCAAAACAGATAACTCGCCACCCGCACCCGCGCTCTCGCCCATTTTTTTCACCCCCGGCGACCCTGTCATTCCCGCGAAGGCGGGAACCGCTTGACGCTGCACCGAGGCAATTATTTTTGCTTCGTTGCTGGGTGGCACAACGCATTCGACCCGCGTGACACGGGTGCGGCCTTCGCGGGATTGACTGGGTCGCCGGGATCCGAGATGAAGGCGGTTTGACCGAGACGGCAATCAAAACCATCTCTATCTCTATAAGCACTGGTACCAATCAAACCGACATCCTGCTGGATAAACGCGGAACCAGTGGATGGGAGTATTATGGAATTGTAAAAATCGGGGATCACCGGCGGTTCAGTATTTTATCCAAGAAATTCATCCGACCTTGCTGTTTGCATACCTTTCAAAACCATCTCCTTCACGAAATTTTCACCCGCCTGTTCAAAACCAGTAACCGGGGAGGTGGTATCTTCAATCAGAACAATCTTGTGCACCTGATCATCGCCAAGCTCCCTGGCGATGTCGCGAATGGTATTTGCAACACAATGGGATAAAGCCTGACCGGCGACAGCAATGATATCAGCATTTTTTAAAGTCCTGATAAGTCTTTCATTCAGTTGGGTACCGGGATCCTCAGGATCGGGTACATCGGCCTGAACCGCGCTGTAGTGTTCTGTCCAGATGTTATTTCCTTTTGTAACAAAATCAACAATTGAAAAGGTGTCTTTTTCCCATTTTTGAAGTGAATCCAGAACTTCCGGCACAATACCATGACCCCAGCTGCCTATCAGGCAATGATAAGGCCAGATAATCAAAGGATACTTGTTATGATTTGCCGCCAGTGTCCGGGTATATATTATCATTCGCTCAGTATTTTCCGGGTTTGTCGGGCGAAAGACGCCGTTGGCAACATCAGCCGCCGATATCTGGG
Source organism: Bacteroidia bacterium (assembly GCA_026391235.1). Next base: position 9,072 of record JAPLDV010000033.1, read on the forward strand.
TAAATACAGGCGGATGATGGCCTTGCTCATCTTTCCAGAAAATAGGATGAGCAACGTCCACTATCCGGTGAGAATCCAAAGTAACGTGGATGTCATTCCATTTCGAAGCGAGTCTTTTAATCATCGCGGCAAGCCTCACGGAATCCTGGTCGGCTCCCTTAACAAATAGTGCCCCCTTTGGATTGCAGAAATCATTTTGGGGATCCATGATCAACAGATCAACTTTGGTTCCATTCATACTAACCATTCCCAGGAATTTTTTTTTATTTTACAGGAACAAACCTGTCATCTTCATCAAAATCATTCTCATATCTCCCGACCTTGCAACACCTCTTCAAATTACCAACTTCGTTTTCCTTTTCAACAATATCCGACGTGGCCATTAATGGAACACTGACACCAATGCCAAGCAGGTCCATAGGTGTAGCAAATGCCTTGAATATTTCGATTTTCCGGGGATTAAAACCAGAAGTCAAAACCACCTGAACATGTTCACCGCCATTGTTCATAAGCGCCTCTTTGAGCAAAAATGCAGACTCCACCGTCACGCCTTTTCCAAAAACATGTTCGTGAAATTCACTGTTGGTAATAACTATGCCACCAATAGTCATGTTTTTTGCGTCGAACTTTTCCATAATCTTTTTAACAAGAGGGTTATCGCTTCTTATAGCTTCCTCAACTGTTTCAAATTCATGGCAACCTTCACAAGTGCGCCCGCCGTGAGTGTCTAACCGGACTCCAATCAAGCGTTTGCCAAAATATTTCAGAACTTCAATCGAATCGGCTATTTCGCGTCCCCAGGTATCAGGAAGAATCATGATCTGCCTGTCTTCAAAGGTTTCGCCGTATCCCTTTGCTGCTTTAAGGGTATCTCCTGCAACCAGGCACAGGGCATGCGGCATTGTACCTCTTGCTTTAACTCCAAGCTTTTCCGCAGTAGGAACCGAAGCGATACCAGCCGCTCCGGCCAGCAACGCGGCATAGCTCCAATAGATATCCACCTCGGGTGCCCGGTGGCGCGCACCAAAATAAAGCCACGGAGTATCGCCCGCCGCTTTGGTTAATGGAATCATTTCATTTGCCGCTCTGGTTGTTTCAGAAATCATTCCTATGATGTGTCCCTCAATTTCACCGATGGACTGATAGAAACCGGTATAGGTTAGTAGTGTTGCCATTCCAGCCGGCACCATATCACCGTCATCGAAAAAGAATTCATAACTCTCCGCAAAATCATCTAAAACCGGCTGAACAAACTTTTTTCCGCCGAACATAAACGGTACCTGACTTCTGATGAATACGTTATATTTTATTAAAGGATTCCAACCTTTTTTCCCCGCAATCTCCCTGCTGTTCTGAAAATAGATATCCTTAACTATTTCTACCATAATGGGGTCTCCTGATTTATCGTGATGCTATTTCAATAGTCCAGTCAGATTGTCTTCATCTAAGAATTCTATCGGGTTTCCGGGTCAGATTGAATATTCACTATCTTGCTAAAATCACTGAATTTAATGACAATAGTATGTCCTATAGTGAAAAGTGCTAACAAATCGTTATCTCCTGTTATCAGGTAACTATTATTACAAATTCTGAATTAATATAGTTTTGAAGCCCTTTTAGGCTCTTTCCAATCAGAAATGAAATCCAATATTAGTATCTACTAATATTTTATAGGATTTGCTTACCTTTTTCATATCTCTCTTTCCTAAATATTTTTTCAAATTTAGACATTATCTCTTTTTGAAGCAAATTCCAAGGACTCATCATCTGCAAATGAGAGCTGTCGCACTTTCGTTGTATCTTTGGAATAAAAAATAATTAATACTGACACCCATGTTGAAAATATTCCCAGGCTTGATGATTCTGCTGCTCGCCTTTTCCTGCAGCAATAAACCAGCTGAAAAACAGGCAACGGCTGCAATCCCGGCTCCCCTGCCCGCTTACCTGTCCGTTAACAAAGGCAACCTTGAATTCACTGCCTGGTTTCTCGATAAGACCATGCGGGTGGATTACTTTCATTCCGGCACGGCAGCTGAAGAACATTTTTCGCCCGATCGCACTGTTTCCGACGGACCCTGGCCGGGAAGCAAAAAGATTCTGATCGATGAACTGGAAATGGGGCCCTATTTCTTTGAGGTTTGCGATCAAAAGACAAAAACCCTCCTATATTCACGTGGATTTGCCAGCGTGTTCGGCGAATGGCAATCGATCCCCGAAGCCGGCGAGCAATGGGGAACTTTTCACGAATCGGTGCGGTTTCCATGGCCCAAGGAACCGGTTGTCCTGATTCTGAAAAAACGGGATACCCTGAATTCATTCAAGCAAATCTGGATGATGAACATCGATCCGGCTTCCCGGAAGGTTAATCCGGCCGACCAGACTCATATGGAGAAGGTTGACGTTGTTCAGGAAAACGGTCCGGCCTCGGAAAAAGTTGATATTGTTTTGCTTGGCGACGGTTATGCCTCAGGGGATATGGAGAAATTCCGCGCCGACGCCAAACGGATGTCTGACATCCTGTTATCGGCTGAACCGTTTAAAAGCAACCGTGCAAGATTCAATATCCGGGCGGTTGAAACCCCGGGCCCGGAATCCGGTGTTTGCAAACCGCACCCCGGAGTATTCAAACGCACACCATTATCGGTCCAGTACGGAGCCTTTGATTCGGAGCGATATGCCCTTACTTACGACAACAAAACTATCCGGGATGCCGCATCCGCAGTTCCATATGATTTCATGGTGATAATGATAAATGAGCGAACCTACGGCGGCGGTGGCATTTACGGACTGTATACCACGGTTTCGGTGGACAATAAATTCGCCCCATATATCATGATCCACGAGATGGGTCACCATTTGGCTGCCCTGGCCGATGAGTATTACACTTCGTCAGTATCTTACGAGATGCCTGAAATCAAGGTAGAGCCGTGGGAACGGAACATCACCGCCCTCTTCGATAAAACCAACCTCAAATGGAAAGACCTGCTGGAAACCGGCATGCCTGTTCCCACGCCCTGGAACAAAGAGGAGTTCGACAAATTCGGATACCGGATACAGAAAGAACGTGACAGCCTCCGGGCTGCCAAGGTTCCCGAAGAGGTGATGGAAGCCTTGTTCCAGCGTCAGTATGATCAGGAAGACCAATACTTTAGCCGCGAAAAATACCGCACCCAGGCCGGAGCATTCGAGGGAGCCGGATATATGGCGAAAGGGCTTTACCGCTCGCAGATCGACTGCATCATGTACACGCGGCATCTGGAATTCTGCAAGGTGTGCCGGAGAACCATTGAAGAGGTGATCGGGCAGTACAGTAACTGATTCATCCCCTTTATTACCCTCAGAGAATTGTCATCCCCGCGAAGGCGGGGA
>JAPLDV010000714.1 GCA_026391235.1 Bacteroidia bacterium
GATCTTCTCTGCAATGCCGGATATACAATTCAGTTTTGTTCAGGATGAAACCGCACTTCAGGCAATGCTCGGCACCGATGAGGCTCCGATTGTAGTTGAAGTTGTGGGGAAGGACTTTGCCCATATTGAAAGACTGACGGGTGAAGTGGAAGGCATCATGAACGGTAATGGTGATCTTTTTAACGTTGAATCCTCAATCCAGAAGGGTGCCCCTGAAGTTGAGCTGGTCATCGACCGCTACCGTGCAGGCATGTACAATATTACGATCGACCAGATAACCAGCCAGGTTACCCAGCTGCTGACCGGTACGGCTGCAGGAAAGTTTGACTACAAGGGTGAGATGACCGAGATACGGCTGAAACTGCCCGATGTTGATGTCAGCCAGTTACAGGACATCTCGCTGAAGGTAGGCACTAATTCAGTCAGGCTTGGAGATGTGGCAAATATCAGGGAGGTAAGCGCTCCCAAAGAAATTTTACGTACCAACCAAAACCGCGTCGGCAAGGTTTCGGCACAATTCAAGAAGGGTAAGCCTATTGATCAGGTAATTAAGGATCTTGATGTAAATCTGAAAAAGGTTGTTCTGCCTCCGGGTTACACGATCAGGCAGGCCGGTGAGGAGCTGAAGAGAAAGGAATCCATGAAAAATCTGGGTTTTGCACTGATTTTATCCCTGATCCTGGTTTACATGGTTCTCGCATCCCAGTTTGAATCCCTGATACACCCGTTCACCATCATGCTGACCATTCCTTTGGCTGGAGTAGGAACGGTTCTCCTTTTCTTCATACTCGGTATGCCTTTCAGTATGATGGCATACATCGGGATCATTATGCTCGCGGGTATAGCGGTCAGTAATGCCATTCTCCTGATCGATGCCATCAATAAGCAGCGACAGGCGGGATTAGGAAGGCATGAAGCGATCCTGGAAGCTGGCCTGCAAAGGATAAGACCGATCCTGATGACCAGTCTGACAACCATTCTCGGCCTGCTGCCGATGACGATGGGATTCGGACAGAGTGCCGCGCTCAGGGCACCGATGGCCCTGGCGGTAATCGGCGGTCTGGTAACCAGTACCATCCTTACCTTGATTGTGATTCCTTGCTTCTATGATGTCATTGACCGTCTGACTTCAGGGAAAAAATATTCCAATGCACCAAATAGCTAAGGAGAACACCAGATGAGGATTATCGTAACCCGGAAGGTTCTGATCTCGATGATTTTTCTCGGGCTGACGGTACTTGGAATAGTATCCTACCGTCAGCTTAAAATCGAACTCTTCCCGAATGCAGAGCCGCCGTACCTTATTGTACAGGTGTCGTCCCAGACTGAGGTTGATCCCGGCTACATGGAAAAGCAGGCCATAATCCCATTGGAAGGCGCCGTGGGGGGGCTTCCCGGAATCAAAGAGCTTACTTCCTCAGCATCGCAGCGAAGGGGAACCATAAACGTTGCTTATGAGCCTAAAACGAATCTCAAATACGCTCAGCTCAAATTGCAGGAACGGATAGATGCAGTAAAGGCCACTTTGCCCACCGAATTTACCGTCACGCTTCAAAAAGTTGATTTGCAGCAGGTGGCGAACCAAGTTATGGCATTGGAAGTCAGAGGATCAGGTGGGGCAAACCGTATCCGCCAGATCACGGATGAGAAAATAACACCCCGGCTTGAGAATGTTGATGGAATAGCTGGGGTTACCGTTTTTGGCGGGCAGGAAAAAACCCTGGAAATTACTTTGAACAAAGAGGCCTGCGATGCTTATGGTATCACTCCTTTTCAGGTCAGAAATGCCATTGCTCAAAACGGACGCGACCGGACATTTGCCGGCCGCGCCTTCTCAGGCAACAGAATGTATTTCGTTCATATAACAGCCGAATATGTTGATACCCGTGAGATTGAGAATATCGTAATTAAAGAAGCCGGGCCGGTTCTTCTTGGGGATGTCGCGACAGTTTATTTCGGTGTTAAGGAGCAAACTTCTTATGCCCGGGTGAATGGATTGGAATCCGTCACCATGAACCTTGTTTCCGATTCGCAGGTGAACATTATCGATGTTTCGCATTCGGTGAAAGCATTGGTCGATCAGCTGAATAAGGAATTCGCGCCTCTCGAAGTCGAGATAAAGGTTCAGGAGAACCTGGCCGAAACCATGGAGAAAAATATCGATTCGATCATCAACCTGGCGATCACCGGTGGCTTGCTGGCCATATTCATCCTTTGGATTTTCCTGAAAAATATCAGGCTTGTTTTATCTATTGCACTGGCAATACCAATATCGGTTTATGTTGCCTTTAACTTTTTTTATGCTGCCGGATTAACCCTGAACAGTCTGACCCTGGTTGGAATGGCTCTGGCTATCGGCATGCTGGTGGATAACAGTGTGGTGGTGCTCGAAAATGTATACAGGCATGCGTCGAAGGGGGAATTGCCTGATATTGCGGTTACCCATGGTACAACTGAGGTGTGGCGGTCAATCGTGGCGTCGACCTTAACTACCGTGACCGTCTTTTTGCCATTCCTTTTTGCAGATAATTACCTGTTCAGAATCCTGGGTATGAATATCGGGATATCCATCATTTCTACCCTGCTGATTTCGATGATGGTGGCCCTGGTATTAATTCCAATGCTTACTCATTTGACACTGGTCCGCCAACCGAACAAGGGACCGCAGATTTTCGAGAAAATATCCCTGCATAAACGGCTGATTCAAATTTATGTACTGATATTAAAGACCAGCATACGCAATCCTGCAGTTACGGTTATCGGTGCCATTGTGATCTTCTTCGTAACCTTGTTTGCTGCCCTGGCACTATCCAATAGTACCCTGAAGGAAGCACAAACCCGGGAGTTGAGGATAGCTATTACCATGCCGCAGGGAACAACTCTTGATGCAACGGATATTGCTGTCAGAACCATCGAAGGGCGATTGATGGATCTTGCTGAAAAAGAGGATATCGTAACCTCTACGCAAGAAGCCCAGGCAACAGTGAGTGTTAAACTGGTTGAAGATTTCGAAAAGGTCAAAGGCCGTAAGCTACCCGAAATTAAAGGAGATATTCAAAACAGGATTCAGGACATTCCTTTGGTCACTTATGAGTTTCAGCAATTCTCCTCGAGTTCCGGTTTCTCCGGCGGCGGGAGCGGAGGCGGTGGTACATCCGGTGCCGGAGGTCTCGAGAGTTTAATGGGTATCGGAACCCAACAGGAGAAAGTTATTATCAAAGGGCAAAACTTCGATCTGATGAAGGCTGTTGCTGAGGATGTTAAATATTATCTGGATGACATGACGACTATCCAGCAGTCAACTGTCGGAGTCCAGGATAACCGTCCCGAGGTGCGAATGGCTTTTAATACCCGCGAGATGGGCGAACGAAATGTTGCGCTTTCTTCAGTTATGTCGGAATTGAGTTCATTTCCAACCCAAGTCAGTACCGGAGTTCTTTTCAAAGAGGGAACGGAAGAATACGACATCCTGATAAAATATGATAAAGTTATTGTTGATAAGAACAAAACCCGGACGATGGCTGATCTGCAAACCATGGATGTGCCTTCGTCCGACGGGAGCCGGCATCGGCTGACCGACCTCGCCAGGGTTTATTTTGCCTTCGGTATGGGTACTATTAACCGGTTGAATCAGGAGAAGCAGATACAGCTAACTTATAGGTTTGATGCGGAAACCAACGGTTCAAAACCGCTGCTTGAGGCAGCCCGGGCCGATGTTGATAATCTTATTGGTGGCATGAAGATTCCTGCCGGAGTGGCTGTTGAAGTGCAACATGAAACCAATGAGTTTACGGAATTCTATTTTCTGATTATTGCTGCCTTTGTATTGATATACATGATCATGGCAGCAGTTTTTGAATCATTCAGTATACCTTTTGTGCTGCTGCTATCCATCCCGCTGGCAGGTATAGGTTCCTTTCTGGCCATATTATTCACGAATACGTCACTGATCAATGCCAATACCCTTACCGGTTTTATAATCCTGGTAGGAATCGTGGTAAACAACGGGATTATTTTAATTGATTATACCAAGATACTGCGTAAAAACGGCCACCGGAAAACCCGCGCACTGATGGTTGCCGGCCTTGCCCGCCTGCGCCCGATCCTGATAACTGCCGGCACTACTGTGGTGGCAATGGTTCCGATGGCGATGGGTCATGGGGAGTATGTAA